>JAZKCZ010000004.1 GCA_040387835.1 Myxococcota bacterium
GCGAAATTCCTTGTCGGGTAAGTTCCGACCTGCACGAATGGCGTAACGATCTCCGCACTGTCTCGGACTGGGACTCAGTGAAATTGAGTGTGCTGTGAAAACGCAGTGTACCTGTAGCAAGACGGAAAGACCCCGTGAACCTTTACTATAGCTTGACAGTGATATTCGGGCAAATCTGTGTAGGATAGGTGGGAGGCTTTGAAGTGGTGGCGCTAGCCATCATGGAGCCAACCTTGAAATACCACCCTGATTTATTTGGATATCTAACCTAGATCCCTAACCGGGATCAGGGACACTGTCTGGTGGGTAGTTTGACTGGGGCGGTCGCCTCCAAAAGAGTAACGGAGGCGCGCAATGGTTCCCTCAGCCCGATTGGAAACCGGGCGACGAGTGTAATGGCATAAGGGAGCTTGACTGCGAGACCGACGGGTCGAGCAGGTGCGAAAGCAGGTCATAGTGGGCCGGTGGTTCCGCATGGAAGGGCCATCGCTTAACGGATAAAAGGTACTCCGGGGATAACAGGCTGATCACGCCCAAGAGTTCACATCGACGGCGTGGTTTGGCACCTCGATGTCGGCTCATCGCATCCTGGGGCTGAAGTAGGTCCCAAGGGTATGGCTGTTCGCCATTTAAAGCGGTACGCGAGCTGGGTTCAAAACGTCGTGAGACAGTTTGGTCCCTATCTGCTACAGGCGTAGGAAGTTTGAGGGAAGTTGACCTTAGTACGAGAGGACCGGGTCGAACGAACCTCTGGTGGACCGGTTATCACGCCAGTGGTACAGCCGGGTAGCTATGTTCGGAAGGGATAACCGCTGAAAGCATCTAAGCGGGAAGCCCCTCCCAAGATTATACTTCACAGGCTTTAAGCCTCTAAAGACCCCTTGTAGACTACAAGGTTGATAGGATGGAAGTGGAAGTGCAGCAATGTATGAAGCGGACCATTACTAATCGGTCGTGCGGCTTAGCATCTCCAGATATATAAGGTCAGGGTTGTTGTGTTCAGCTGATTGTTTATTCTGTGTCATTTCGAGCTTGACTCGAAAACCAGATTAGGTTATCAATCGTTTCTAAGATTTGTAAAGTTTTCGGTGGCTATTGCGACAGGGCCACACCCGATCCCATCTCGAACTCGGAAGTTAAGCCTGTCTGCGCCGATGGTACTGCACGGGAGACCGTGTGGGAGAGTAGGTCGCTGCCGAGATTAGTTCCCCGCCCCCTAACTAGGTTCGAAAGAATCCAGTTAGGGGGCTTTTTTATGCCTTTTTTCTGTCATCCCGGCCTTTGAGCCGGGATCCATCCCCTGGACCTTTGTCAGCCTGACTGGCCGTCCAGATGGAGTTTGTTAAATGTCACGATATTGTATTGTACTTTGTTTTCTTATTTTTACATTTGATGCTTCTGCTAAATCGTATTCTTCAAATGATAAAATCATTGTAAGTCTTTATACACTCATTGGATTCTCAAGTATGTTTTCAGTGATACACAGCCTAAACAAGGTACTGAAGGCAGATTGTGTTTCGGATAGTTCAGGCGATTGCAGCGAAGCCTTAGCGAAAAATGACCAACGCCGTTACCATGTAGGGATTATGCTTTCAAATACAGTAGTCTTTACGCTTTCATTTTGTCTTGTTGGGCTTAGGTTGCTCTAATTCCTCGAAGGGGTCGTTCTCCAGATAGCCCAGGTTGCGTTGCCGCGTAGCGGAAACGTGTTGCCTGGGTAATTGGTGGCCAAATTCGCGGCAAAGTATCTAATCAATCTCATGACGAATCTGCTTTGCATTTCCCTGGTGTTTATTTGCTCTCTTGGTTTGCGGGCTGATCCACCAGGCGTACACGGCATGCTAATTTTTGGGAAAAGCAAGATTTATGCATCGCATCTACCTATGTTTCATATGCCTCACGATTATCAAGCTGTCATGGAGTTAAATCTTCCGAGTAAAGCGGCTGACATCTACTTCAAAGACGCTAAGATTCACGGGGCCCGGTGGATTTACACTTTAGTACCGGAGCCGTTTGTTTTGCCAGAAATGCTTAAATCTCCTAGAGCTTTTTCTGCTAGGTTATATCGGGGTCATTTCGAACGCGGCGGTGTTGAAATCCTAAAAATCGATCAGGTGAATATTTCCCGGGTTGTGCTTAATCGAAAGTTAAGTGAAAAATCAGCTGCTTTTCGTTACAGTGCGTACTTGTTTGGTAGCAGCCAAGAACCCTATGCCCTTCATTTCATCCAGGGCAAACCTAGCTTTGACCAAATTCTTAGATTGAAGCCTCAAGCAAGCATGAACTTTGTTGAAGGTGTTTTGGTGAACTCAACTTATTTAGAACAGCCAGTCTTCGAAGGAAGACTTAACTTGAACCATGAAGTTGAACGCTCAATTTATGTTGAAAAGGATGATTTAATGTGAACCGAATGCGCTCAAAGACTTCTCGCTGTCCATAACTGCACCTTTTTATTGCGCCCTTGCAGGGCTTAAAACCAAGGGGAAGGTCGCTGACGCGCATCGCATACCCAGGCAACACGTTTCCGCTGCGCGGCAACGCAACCTGGGCTGTTCCAACATAACCCCTTCGGGGAGTTAAATCCCGGTGCGGAGGGTGTTACCTGGGTAAACTTTGCAGGCCGTGTCCAACCAAGTCAGTAGGGTATCATAGCGAAACTGTTGCTCTTTAAACAGTCGCATCCAATGTATGTAGGTTGAATCGGATTCGCAATCTAAGAAAAATCCATTAATGTGGAGAAAAATATCCGTCACCGTGAAGGCAATTCTCTTATTTCCTTCAATAAAAGGGAGGATTGCTGCATTTAGATAAGGTTACATCGGTTCCCGTTTATGTAAGAACTTCATCTGAGTGGGAGTATTTAATACTAGGCTATCAAAAGCAATAGATAAAGCGTCAGGTTCAAGTTTGGCCCGGCGTCGTGATCTAGCCGCTATTGCATGTAAATCATATCGCTCTACATTAGTTTCATGAAAAATGTATCCGCCTTGATAATGCTTTTTTTCTTTCTTTCTTCAGTAGGTTCACATTCTAACGCAAAAAATGTGCCTTTGGAGAGGTACACTTATACTTTAGGCCAGGTTTATGAAGCTTCGTTAGCAGCGGGAAGCGTAGGGGCCTCTCAGTTGCTTTATGTTAAGCTGAACGCAGCGGGATTTGTAATTGGGGCACCAATTATGGTGGGACTTCACGTTATCAACGTTGCTGACTTCGTTGAAGAGTTTGCGAGTCATTATACGGGTCATAAGCCTGTTATCGGTCCTTATAACCAACAGAACCCTTTATTATATCCAGCAAGAATCGTAAGAGCTGTTTTAGATAATCTTGCATCCCCAAGATATTTTAACGAGCAACAGTTTCATTCATTCTTAGAAGGTAGAAATTCTATGAGTGCTTATCTGAAAAATATTAATGCTTTGGTTTCCGCATTTTCTCTCTCACACATGTATTATGGGCCTTCAGTTCCTAAAGGTGCGATTGTTCCAGCGACCAATAAGGCTCAAAGTGGGGCGATGGTAATAAGGTGCCCAAGTGCACTTCAACCACCGCAGACGCAGTTTCAGCTGAGCGAGCTTGCACGCGGTCGTAGAGTTGTTGCAGGGCATATGATGGCTTTTCCCAGTGTTAGGCTTCATCTTGTTAATGCTTTAATGCCTCAATCTAGTGACGATTTGAGTCGAATCGGATACGTGCAAATGCCTAATCAATTGGCTGCTGAAAGTGTGCGTGTATTAGCAATGGAAAATGTCTTCATTGCAGGAATAGTAATGACCTCGGACAAATCTCAGTTGGTAGTTCCTTTGGCGCATGCCTTGTTAGAATCAGGCCTCCCTGACTATAATCCAGATGATATTAAAGTTGCGTCACTGATCGAAGTTGGTGTGAGAACTGCAAAAGCTCAAAATCAGTTCGCGGATTTTGTTTATTTGTTATTAAAAGATAATTGGGATGAAGCTGTAGAATTTATCAATTCACATGCTTCGACTTCGGATCGTGATCGTCTCGCCGATCTTGGTTTTGATGTGGGGTATAGCTTTAATATAGATCAAGTTTTCAGAACAGTGGATTTTGATTTCCAGAGTCAATATAATGGCAACGCTGACGGTAGTGTATTGCGGGCTAGACCTGAGGCTCCACCAAGGGAACCGATGATGGTAAACATTCAGCGGCAGGTTCCATCGGATAGGGGCGGTCCAGTCGGTAGAGCTCAAGGCGACCGCAATCGTGGGATGACTTTGGATTTTGATGACGTTAAGCTTTAATCGGAGAAGATTGTGTGAACATTGTCGACCTTCTAAACACCTACGATCCTCCGTCTGAGCAAGAGCGGCTGAACAAGCAGGCGATGCTTGATTTCGCTCGGCAGCATGCGGACTGCTTTAGCCGAAACAATCTTGTGGCTCACTTTACTGGCTCAGCTTGGCTTCTTGACCGCAGTGGTGAAAACGCCCTGCTGCTACATCATCGCAAGTTGGATCGTTGGTTTCAGCTGGGTGGCCATGCGGACGGTGATACCGATTTGGCGAGAGTTGCCCTTAAAGAGGCTCAAGAGGAATCGGGTATTCAGGGCATTGGGTTTGTTCAGCCGGGCATTTTCGATCTGGATATTCATGAGATTCCAGCCAATGCGAAGGAACCTCGGCATTTTCACTATGATGTACGTTTTTTATTGCAGGTCACGAGCGACGAACTATTAGTGCAGAATGCTGAATCTAAAGAACTGAGATGGGTTTCTAAAAACGTCAATGATTTGCCCACGGATAATCTGTCTGTCGTTCGCATGTTTCATAAATGGACAGGTTTGTAGCGCTGAGCAACGTTTGAAAGCGTACAAAGAACTAAGACCAGTTGCGCCTACGGTCGGCTATGGTTCTGGTGTCGACGCGGCCATGGTATTGGGAAACGGAACCGTTGTTAGGCATGCTGAAGACTTGATGCCAGTGGTTGGAGATGACCCGGCGTTTGCTAATTATGTGCAGAAATCAAAAAGAAAATCTACGATAGGTAATTTTCTTTTGTACCCGGGCGCAATCGTCGCGATTGTTGGGATTTCCGTGATGTCAGCTTCGATAATGCACTTTGGCAGTACGCTTTCGTGGGTTGGAATCGGTTTAGGGGTGGGCGGCTTAGCTGCTGAGTTGACGGGTGTAGGGCTCGGTCTTTCCGCGAGTGTTGATGAGCAAGCCGCATTTGCTATATATGATAATGCACTGCAAAAGCGGCTGGGTGTGAATCATGAAATAGATGTTAAAGACGTTAAGGATTCTCGAAAAGAATAATCTAAATAAAGGGGTGACGGCGCTGGCGCGCATGCTTTAACCAGACAACCCGTTCCCGCTTAACCCTGCGGGGAATTAAATCGGTGTTGTCTTGGGCGAAGACCTGAGAGATTTGTATCTATTTACAGCAAATCATCAGGGGCGTCTTCAAGTTCGCATTCATACCCTGTTTCAGGGTTGCCGAAAAAGCCTTTCCCCGTGGTTTTGGTTACAAAAAACTTTAGCTTTCCGCGATGCATATCGCCACCTTGGATTAAATTTCCTGTAAAAGTATAAAGACTTTTGTTCGGCGAAAGCTGTTGTCTTTCGATGGATATCAAATAGAAACTTGCTTTTATTTTGTTTATCTTAGAGGTGCAATTTTGATAAACTTTATCATCCATTAGTATTTTACCAATTTCCGCGGAATCTTCAGATAGTTTTTTGATAGGGGCCGGTTCAATTTGGGGACCTGTTGCAAAAGAAAGGCTGGTTAAAGCGAACAAAATAGCTAAATGCATCATCTTCATTTTTGGCTCCTTGAACTGCGAAGCCGGCAAGACAGACAAATATTCCAGATAGTGCTGCAACGCAAAAATCTTAAAACCGACACTGTCCCAAGTTCGGTTCCGAAGAACTAAGTTGGGGCTTTTTATGCCTGTTTGGGTTTTCTGGAGAAAAGTTGCGGCGTTAATCTGGTCTATTCGTAATTCTGGCTTCTACCGCCAAAAATGGCGATTGCTCGCTACGATTCCAGATGAAGAACGCAAGCTGTTTCTGTCTGGTTTACCTAATAGCCTCTGTTGCTTGGGCTGAAGTTGAACTTTTTGTGGATTTCAAACGTACGCCTGATGGCGCTCTGATTTCCGCCCGCGCACGTGGCTCGGTGCCCAAACAGCAGTTAATTCTCATCAACTTAGTGACGAATAAAACCTTGGGAATCGGCTTTGTTAATGAAGCAGGGGAGCTGCAATTCCCATCCGTTTTGGTGGCGATCAAAGACATGACTCAACTTGAAAATGGAAGGCACTTAATAAGGCTTGGCCTTAGAAATCTTACAAATATAGTTAAGGCTGTTCTGATTCGATTTTGACATCTTAGTGTTATGCATATCGCTGGCTTTCTCTTCTAAATCCTCTTGTTATAAATGATTTAAATCTCTAAATTGTGAACCAAATTTGGGAGAGAAAGTGGTTCACTTTGGTTTTCATATGGTATTTTTTTTATTGTCTGTCTCAGGGCTCATACTTGCAGCACCACCTGAAAATGTGCGCCTTAATACAGATGACAGCTGTGAACGTTGTTTGCGGGAGTCGTACGCTGAGTGCATAGATGATACCAAAAAATGCCCAGAAAAAACGCGGCTTTCACTGCAGGAACATAAACAATGCGTGAGTGACCACAGACTCTGCGGTGAACTCATCAAAAATTATTGCAATGGGTGGAAATCATATTTCCTGTTTCCTGGATATACTTTTTTCATTGTAATATCGGCCTTCATGGCGGGCATTGTTGTAATGACTATGTGAACAAGAATTAGGCGCTGAAAAGCCAGTTCCCAGATCCGCGTCGATTTGACACCTGCCTCTTGTGTATAGGGGCGGGCTAACATGGCAGCTGTAGGCTCTTGAGACGATCCAATACTCTGGGCCAATGGTAATGGTGCGAGATATATTCGTTCGTATGGGCAATGCTTGGGCGCCACGTAAACCAATATATGCTTCTGATTCCTTGTCAAAACAGGTCCAATCTAGGGCGCCTGAGAATGCGGTTCTAAGTTAATTGTTATTCTCTGTTTATTATGAGAAGGGGATGGCTATGATTAAAAATCTACTGTTTATTGTGTGTTTTCTGTCTTTTACTGCTGATCTAAACGCACAACAGAATCCGATGTCTGAAAGTGACAAAAAGCAGGATCGGGATGTTAGGATAAGTCCGAATGTTAGGCTAATGTTGATCTCGGTTACAGGTGGTCTAGCTATTTATTTTTGTGTAAATCCGCTCCAGCCCCATATGCCTGAGCATGTCGCATTGGACCGTTTTATTCGAACTATGTTTGGCTTGAGCGCGGCAACTTTTATTGCGATTGCAGCGGTTCAGTTTATTTTGCAGAACGACTAACAGGACGATGATTTAACCGTTTCTAGGGGGGAGGCCCCAAAGGGCCTTGCGTGGCCGGGCTGCTAGCAAGTTCGAGCCCTGCGGGTCCCGCGCATTCCGGCATCCCGAGCCGGCAACTTCAGACCCTCCGGGTCCTTATTGGTTCTAACTCCCCGAAGGGGTAATATTGTTGGCAGCCCAGGTTGCGTTGCCGCGGAGCGGGAACGTGTTGCCTGGGTAAATGCGTTGCGCTGTCGCAAAAATTCTATTGAATCATAACAGACGATTTCGTGCCGTCTGTGTGTACAATCTGCAACGAAACCGAGCTAGCTCCCGATTTATCGGAACCAGTAACATGGTTTCCTGCTCGCAAAAGTTGGAGATTTCGCATTTTACCATTTATCATGCCGGTCAAATTAATGGATTTTCCGTAGAAGTTCATCCCATCTATCAGAAAAGATTCAATTTCTTTTCTACATTTGATTTCGAAGTGGGGAACTGTTCCATTAACATCGCAAAATGTTGGAGCTTGTGAAGCCGCCTTTTTATTTGTGCTTTCATTGATGTCTATTTCATTTCCACATCCTCCCACAAGACACAGGAACGTTGCCATGGTTGACAGAACTAATGATTTTATAGTCATATTGATTGTTTAGCATACTTTCAAAAAGGGTCAACTTTGACTGTATTTAGGTGAGAACTTCGACACTACCCGGCCCCGCGGCGGCCCAAAGGGCCTTGCGTGGCCTGGCTGCTGGCAAGATCGAACCCTGCGGGTCCTCGCAGCGGGAACCTGTGGGTAAACGCGATAATTTCAATCTGAGAACCGAAGGGTGAGCTCTTTACATTAAAGAATATTTACATACATTGATTGTATGAATTCTAATCATTTAGCTTTTGCGAATATTTCAGACCTGGCGCTAAAAAAAGAAGTTTATCTTTTCCGAACGTTAGCATTGATTTCGAGTCTAGTTTGGGTAGGTTTAATATCCTTCGCTATTACTTCAAATAGCTCAGCAATTTGGTTGGTAACCTCCGGGGCGCTTGGTATTTGTTTTATCGTTGTATTCGCAACTGGAATGCTGGCCGCGAGTTTAAAATCTGAGTCTGTCGAGATTTCGGCTCAACAGTTGCCACAGCTACATCAGGAATTAGTTGATGCATGCCGGCGATTGGGATTAAAGTCCATCCCCAGACTATTTGTAATGCAGTCTAATGGTATGCTAAACGCATTCGCCATGCGCCATGCACGGCGGCATTTTGTTGTGCTCTTCTCTGATTTTGTTGAAGCTTTTCCTGTCGGTTCAGCAGAACTGCGCTTTATTTTAGGTCATGAGTTAGGTCATATCAGTCGTAAGCATGTCTCTAAGCACGTGTTTTTGTGGCCCAGTATGTTTATTCCGATGTTAGGGTTTGCTTATCGGCGCGCTTGCGAAAGTACATGTGACCGGTTTGGTGCCTTGATTTCAGGCGATGCAGATGCCAGCACGCGGGCGATGTTGGCCTTGGCAGGGGGCAGGACACTTTGTCACAACTTGAGCGCGAAGGCTTTTGCTAAGCAGCTTGAAGGTAATCGGGGCTTTTTTGTTTCATTGCATGAGTTGCTTTCAAGTTACCCAACCTTGTCAAAACGTGTTTCAGATTTGATAGCTTTTCATTTCAATACCCCTCCAGTTAATGTGGAACGCAATGTTTTATCTTGTCTATTTTCAATGCTTATTCCCTGTGTCGGGTGGGGTGGGCTGATTGCCGCCTATTTTGCCTTCTTTTTTGGATATACGATTTATAATCGACAAGAGGTTCAATCTCAACCAGTTCAAGAAGCGCCTATTGAAGAGCAGAGTATTTCGGGTGCGGAGTATTAAGCGCTGGGTGAATATCTAAATTAAGTATACTTGGGCCCTAATTTCAAACCAAGGTAAGTAAGAGCACTAAAGGCAAAGGTCATAATTCTTCGAATATAGGGCCATTTTTTCCATTTCCATTCTCATCAGCGATTGTTGAGCTTCTTTTCGTGCCGCTGACTCAGTTCTTCGACAGGAAGTTTTGGGTTAAAGTAAGTGGCCCATCTGCTCAGATTTGAACTTGTTCTGAACAAAAAATTTGTTCTGGACAGCAAAAGGCAATCAATAAGGGCATCTCGGCCTGTTGTGTATTGATTTTCGGTCATATTTATATGAAGAGGTCTTCCGTTGGTAGATCGTATAATCATGGTGTCGTATATGATTTTTCCGGGAAATTCGGACTCAAGGAACTTGATAAATGGCGCCTCGTCTGTTGCAACAAATATCTTAAAAGCCGTTAGCCGCCGCTGCGCGATTTCGGCGCGAATTTTTTCAGATACGACTTCATAAGGTGTTCTTGGTGCTTCGCTCGTTTTATCTGTTCCTCGATAGTGAACGCCAAAAACAAATTGATGACGAAAATGATTTTTTACAAACTTATTTACTTGCTGTTGAATTGCCGGAGTCGGAATAATATACTTATGCACTAAAACAGCGATTTGATCTCGGGGTGGGCCACCAAATTCTGGCATCTGATGATTTGTTGAACTTGGGTCGTTTGACCTAATAAAATCCTTTTGACGGTCACCCAAGTCGATCGGTTTGAAATAATAGTTATACCAATTTTCACCTATTTTGGGATCATAATAAAGCCCGTCTTTGCCGAAATCAACCTTAACAGCGGAGCATAGTTTGATTTCATAGCACCGCAGCAAGCTCCAAACATCATCCAATACACTAAAAAGACCGCTAGAAGTTATAGCTGGTCGAGCGGTCAAAATGACAGCATCTCCTTGTTGGATGGTTGTTAGCTTCGGTGGCAGCCACTCGAAAATATCTTCTACATCTCTTTCATCTCTTTCATCTAACTCATCATCTGGGTCTACTGGACCGAGATATGGCCCTACGCAGTTGTTTTTTTTGTGACAGTTATTTCTAAAACCGGAGTCTTGATAGCTCCAGCCGATCCCAACAAAAAGAATAATGAAAATCGCGCCAATTATCATATTTAAATTATGTATTAATTAGTCATTTGGAGTCAAGCCGATTTTTTCACCCAAAAGCAAGGTCTTATGGGACCCATAAACGGCAATTTCCTGAACTGTGAAAGTATCTGAGTCTGATGAGTCTGTCTGCGCCGATGGCGCTGCATGGGAGACTGTGCGGGAGAGCAGGTCGCTGCCGAGATTAGTTCCCCGCCCCTAATTCATAGGCCCATAAGACCGTTTCTAATATTGTCACTCCATAGATTCCAATGGCAGCGATATTGGAGGTATATTGTAACTTGTTTATTATGGGGTTTTGATTGCGAAAAACGGCTGGCGCAATGAATTTTTGGCAAATAGCTACTGGTAAAGCACCTAGGCTCCACATCCAAACTAAGTCTGGAGTCTCTATGTATTTAGCGGAGCGATTTGCGTCTGCCTTCTTAGATGGGATAGTGCTTTGATCTTGGCCGGACCATAACGAGGCTGAGAGAATAAATATACTTAGAATAGCAATTTGCTGCGGTTTCATTCGGAGTATCAATGCACATTAAATCAGTCTTAAAAAGGAGGATGCGCCAGAGGAACGAGCTCTTCAGAGCAGCAGATCCTATATTCTTTCAAAAAAGCTGGGAGTCCAGCGTGTGCATGAGCGGATGATTTGATGAATGTCTGTGGACGCATTCAACTTGCGCTTATCTTGCACGCACTTAAATATTGTTGTGTCTTTACATACTTTAAATGTTTCAGGTTCGGAGCGTGTAAGGGGCATTAGTGTTTCCATGCACTCATTTCCTTCGGGATTCTTGCATACCTCTATAGCCACAGATGCATCCCTACTGTGGTTTAGTACGAGGTCGACACATTTTGCTGCATCTCTATGCTTGCATACGTCAATAGCTATACCTGCGTCAGATGAGTAGTACAATATCGTATCTATGCACTGATTTGCCCCAGGGTTTCTACATACTTCGATCGCGCTGGCAACAGTTCCGCAATTAATCAACTTTCTTGTGCATTCAATAGCGTCTTTACTGCTGCAAGCAGCTTCTTTATCTTGCGAATGTTCCGGGTGTTCTTGCAGTGATTCTAGGCAGTTGCGTCGATAGAATTCTTTCCATGCATGTTTTTCTGAGTAGCCGGGACTGGTATCGGTGATTGGTGTAGGTTGGGACGGTTTTTCATGGCAGCCAGACAGCGTAAGATATAGTAGTGCAAATAGTAAGTTATTCATCATATCCGCACCCTAGCATGGGTGATATCTGCCCCCTAATTGCGAGGTAAAGAACGCTTCAGGTAAGATCAGATGTGCCCGGGTCCTAATTGATTCTAACTCCCCGAAGGAGACGCTTCTTGCAAGTTCTCACTTAATCTGTATTATTCATCCAGATGAACTTGTTATTTTTAGTTGTATTATTGTTTAGCAATTTGGGGTCGGTTAATCGCAATGACTCAATCCCCGAAAATCCGTTTTGGAAGGAGTATATTAGCCAGCTTGTATCTCTGGAGAAGAAGCGAAGTGAGTTCGAGTTTCAGCGGGACTTAATACTGGGTAATAAGCTGCTTTCTGCTGACCAGCGCTTGCAGAGGATCGGTGCTCTTGATGAACCTGGAATCATTCGTGATCTTGCTCGGCAATATGCTTGGGCCATCCCTGATATCCCAGCACTTCGTATGCTGCAAAAGCATTCTCCGATTATAGAAATAGGAGCGGGTGCGGGCTATTGGGCGCATCTGTTGAGTGAAATGGACGTCGATATTGTGGCTTATGATGACTTTAGCTGGACTACTAGGCGTAAATTGTGGTTCCCAGTTAAGCGGATGCCAATCATGCCGCCCTTTGAACGATCCGAGCCTAGGACGCTATTTTTGTGTTGGCCGCCCAAAAAAACAGGCATGGCTACTTTGACTTTACATAACTATCTGGTTTTTGGAGGTCAAAAAGTGATTTATGTTGGCGAGTATTCGAAAGATGCCGCTACTGCTGAACCTGAGTTCTTCAGACTATTGGAAAAGCACTTTGAGTTGATTGAAGAGTTAGAAATCCCAACTTGGCCGGGCTATCATGACAGGTTGTTTGTTTACCAAAGAATCTGAAAGACTGACATCTTTACACCCGCATCTATTCCCAAACATTACATCCATAATGCTTTAATCCCAATTTCCCAAAGGCTCACCAAGCTAAAATAGATTTGATTTGAGGGAAGGGAGAACGCACGAGACCAGAAACGGGAAGTTCATCTCGGCCGGCATCAAGTGTCAGACATCCCCGTTATTTTTTAACGGCACGTACAATCCAAACGTTTTTTCGCCCGTTATGTGGGCTGGTCATTCGCTTGATGCTGACATCGGTAAACCCGTTGGTTTGAAGAAACTCTGTTACGGCATCGCTATTTTGCAGCACAGCAATGTCGGACAGCAGAAAATTGAAGAAACTCTTTTGGGCGAATGCATTTAGGCTGTACAGCATCCCATAAATTGGTCTACGATCTTTATACATTAGGTAAGGTTGGCCTTCTTTATAGTCTTGCCTAATCTGCTTTGATGCTCGGAGAATAGTATCATCCATACTTTGGTCGAATTCGTTAAACCCACGCTCTGGATCTACCGGCAAAAAGACGCGCAAGTCATTTTGCATGATGAGGGCAGATAAGATACTCGTTTCGGTGTCTAAGCGTCTTCGAATTTGCTGTTCGGTTCCTAAATTATGCTTAGCATAGTATTGAACCAACTCTGATATGGGCGATTGGGTTTCTTTAGCGAGAAATTTGTCGATCATTTCTATTGAAGCATAGGGATTAAATACTCCCTGAAACGGATTTCTGATCGCCGCACGTTTTATGTTGTCTGCTGAAGCGCCAATCAGCATGACATAGGGATTCCATTCTATTTCGAGTACCGTGCCTGGGGCCATGGCTTTGCCCAAGTTGATGACGGCTTCTTCGATAAAACGCTCTTGCTCGAGGTGCTCAAACAGGGGCACTTGTACCTGGAAAGAACCGGATCGTGTTGTCGGCAGCCGCTCTAGATAGACTCTTCTCAAAACAAATTCTGAGAAATTGAAGGTTTTAATGTCTCCTTCGATATGTTGTGTTCCTTCTAAAACAGAGGGGCGAACGTCAAAAGTCGTGGCCCGGCCGTCGAAAGTTCTTAGATGTGTTAAATCAGCATTGCCATGAAAATCTGCATATTTAGGACCATAGCCATCCTGAGTATTTCTTGTCGAACCCGCTACGAGGTAGAGTTCTTTTAAGGGACGGGCTTGTGATGCTGAAGTTGCTACTAGCAATAAGAGAAGAATGAAAGTCCTATTTGAATTCATTGAAATCCGTTAAATATTTCAAAGTAGTTAGTCAATAAGTGTATTCTAATTTTCTGCAATTTTGTTCGTCTATGTCATTAAATTCCGATGCCGGTTCTACTGAAGCGTCTTGCGTTCGCGTTGTGTAGTGGAACCCACAGCTTGACAGTTCGTTTAGGTGATGAAAATATAAGCCGTGAATTATCGCTATATTTTTGTCGTTTTTTTGTTTGTGTTTTTGCCGTTAAATTGCTTTGCCGATGTCTATACTGCAGCACAAATAGTTATCGCAGCCACCCGGCAGAAAATCCCCCTTATTATTAACCGTCCGGCCGTTATTGGTGCTAGGGATGACCGTTTTTATTTTGAGGAGCGTCCTGGCTTGGATGTCATATGGGACCAACAGGAAGCGAGGCAACAATCAATAATCTTGGAAACCTATTTTGAACGATTGGCGCTGCAGAGGCGACAAGCGCTCTTGCACGATTTATCCCAAATCCATCAACGTCACCCGGGGGCATTGGACGATGATATTGTTAGGTATTTAGATCACCTTAACACTGTTTTAGCGAGGATGAATGCTGGGTTGGTATATCGAAAAGGAGCTTGCGGGCACCTAGCGTCTGTCTCGGCTGCATTCGCGATCGTTCTTGAGATCGCAGGTAGAATAGAAATCATTCAACTTAAGGACAAATTGGATGGACATGCTTTTGTCGTTCTTAACCGGCCGTTGAGCAGCACCTTGTCCAGCCTCTCAACATGGGGAGAAGCAGTAATATTGGACGCATGGTCAATGGAAGGGGAAGCTAATGGCGTCTATGATTTGACAAATCTTCCCCTCGTGCTGTCCCAAAAGAAATGGACGAGCTGGAAATCCATTGAAGTGTCTTATCCTCAGGGTCGGGCATTTCACCCGGAGGTGGTAAAGTTAATACGGAAGTTCTATTGGGAGATGAAGGTGCTACTGGGTTAATTACTGCTTTCGCTCTATATGAAGACGCACTGCAAAAGCGGCTGGGTGTGAATTACACATTTCTGCGGTCGGAGTGATCGAGGGTGGAGCCTATTCCCGTAAACGCCTTGAGATTAATCAGCCGGTATAGAATGATGCCGCTTGCAAACCAAATTCTAAAATATTAGCGTGTATAAATGAACATAAAAAATTCGCTAAACTTATTCTTTTTATTGATTTGCCTTTCACGGTTATCATATGCCTTTGACGTGATTGAGCTTCTTAAAGCTGAGTTGGCTCCTATGACTGATGTGGAAAAAGTCAAAGTCTCAGCCTGTTTTTCTGAGGATTGGTCTAGCGCTCGGACTTCAGCCTGTGTTTCCTCAGGTTCAATTGTGTATTTTTGGGATCCTTTGAATAGATCTTTTGAGGCTAGCAGTTTAAGAGAGGTCGTCATCGAACAGCTGGTTGAAGGTCAAGAGAGAATTTCTTCAGAAGAAGAATCGGCGTTAGTCGAACTTTTGACCGATCTTCGAAAAGAAATTATTAAAACCAAAAAGGGATCTGTTAATTACAGTCTTGCTATTGTGAAGATTAGAGCGATTGGTGGTTACATCTATCTAACTTTTGGTTCTAAAACCATGTTAAGAATTTGCGAAAAAGTTCCCGGGTTAATACAATTCATGGAACTAATGACCGGTGGTGCTAAAGCGAAAGCGGCTTATCATAAGTCCATCGAGTTTCTCTGGGCGGGTATCGGTAAATGGCAAGGGTAAGCTGAAGCTCAGGATTCAGGCCATGTTTCATTGATTATAGTTGCAAACGAAGGTGGGGTTTTAATACGCTGCACCAATGCTCAAACTTCGGAGTGCTTTTTGGATCTTTAACCTTATGGCGTATAGCCAGGCAAGCTTGGCTGATTTTGAAAGTTGGAACGTGTTTGAGTATCGTCTGCCTTTGATCCGAGCGAAACCTGGATTGGGTCGCCTATCCTTACGAGTACAGACGGAATTTCGTTTTAATACGCGTTCAGGAGGGTTACACCAGGCATTTGCGCGTGTGGGTCCGCTTTTCGATTTGGCACCCTGGCTTTTTGTGGCCACCCAAGCAACAGTGTATTCGGACAGGCTATCAGATGGAAGGTATGCAATGGAAGCCCGTGCGGAGCTTGAACCAAATCTATATGGCAGGTTGGGGTTCTTCAATATTAATGACCGTAACCGAATGGAATTTCGTTGTCGCGAAGCGCGTTCAGATTGGCGTTACCGGAATCAGCTTCGTGTCAATCTCGCACCTGCGGACTGGGCAATGCATCCTTTTATTTGGGGCGAGGTTATTTTTGATCTGACTGGCACCAGGGTAGGATTGAGTCAAAATCGGATGTCGGTAGGCATCGGTGTTCCATTTGGTGAAGGTATGCGACTTGATATCGGGTACCTCATGCGCCATCGTCGTAGCCCAGAGCACCAAATTTGGATAGTAGACCAAGGTATATTTTTGCAGCTCTTGATTGACGTTCCCCCGTTTTCTTGAGCTGCGTGGATCAAAGTTGGGACGCTTTATTTGCGATTGGGCTAAGCTTGGAAAATGTACTCTCGACTTCTACTAATCAGTCTATTTTCCTTAAGTTTACAGGCACAGCCTTGGTATCGCCTTACCATGGATGTTGAAGGCGGCTTCAACGCTATTTTAGGCAATCAATATCAGTCGGGCAGTACGGGAACGAGATTTAACTTTGCTAGCGAAGCCAAGCAAAATTTTTTGTTTCCAAACTGGAGAGCGAGCCTAGGGCTAAATATCTATCAACGGCATGATATAGAATTGACCTATCAACCCATTTTTCTTGATACGCTGACGATAGCAGACCGTGATCTCAAATTCGATGATGTCACCATTAGCAAAGGCAGTTCTTTCCAAGCCCGGTACTTCTTTCCGCTCTATCGACTTTCTTATTTCTACCGCCTTATTAACCTGCCCAACTTTTTTTGGTCAGTGGGCGCAGGGCTTCAAATGCGCTCTGCTAGCATTTCATTTTTTGATGAAACGACGCGCAAGAGCTTTGTGCAAACCAACATTGGGCCGGTCCCCCTCCTGCTGACGCGCTTGAGATATGAATTTGATAATCACCTATTCATGAGTCTTGATGCTGCGGGGTGGTGGTCACCCATCCCGATTGCCAACGGTAGTGATAAAATGACCACGGGGTGGATTTATGATACTTCGGTCAGAGGCGGTATCCATGCAGTGGATTGGCTAGATGTCTATATCTCTACCCGCTTAATCGGCGGTGGCGCGGATGGAGATGGCAGCAAGCGAACCTCCGGTGAAAGTTACACATACAATACTCTGAATGTGCTTAACTTTACGACCGGCCTCGTTTTCTATGTGAGGTGATAAAGTTGAAGTAATAGCCAAATCCGAGCGGTGTTGCTTGGAATTATAAACCGGCGGGCGAATAGACTGAGGCGATTTCTCGCCATCCCGGGCGCGCTAAATAACAAGTGAAATAATCAAATAGAATCTTTAAAAAGTCAAAAAAACTTGGCATTTGAATGTATTTCATGTAATAAGTTGCAAAAATAAACTGAGTTTATGTCTATGTCTATTTATAAATCAAACTTCTGGAGTTCTATGATGTCTTTTATATTGGTGAAAACTTTTGCTCTTAATAGGTCTTTACGGTTTTGGGGGACTCTCTGCTTATGCCTGAGTATTTCCTCTCCCGGGATGGCCGTCAAAGATTTTCACCATATTATTGCAGATAATGATTTGCTAATTCGTCTGAATTCTATGCTCACTCACACGCATCAATCTTCTTTTTTTAGAGGAGAGGATGGACTCCTTTATTTGGATGGAAATCCTCCCTATCCAGCTTTTGCATACAGAGCCACGGGTTCCCTCTACATATGGCTAAACGGGCAATATGTGCGCATAATTTCTTCGCATGATCTTTGGCGACAACGAGAAACGTTTCCTAAGATATTTAGCCCAGGCTATGGCTATAATCGCAATGGGCCGTCAGGTGCTCCCATTGATTCAACTGATGGAGATACTGCAGCAACAGCCGATGGGCAGCCGGTTCGTCGAGATGATGAAGATGATTCATTCCAGGGGCCGCCTGAGACTACAGGTCGAGATATATTTGACGCAGAGGATGAATATTATGGCTTTGCTCCGCCTTTAGCAGCGGGTTATGATGGTCAAGGTTTTATTTTCGCTCCATCAGCCACCAGTCCGGGTCATGGCATTCTAGGCTCTATTCCGCCCCCACAGGCGGCTGGATATAACGGCCCACTAAATGACCCCGTTCCCAAGGCAGCTGGGCATGGGCAGAGTGTAGGCAATGGGAATCCCAACAAAAAGGTGATTGCTTGGGGAAAGGTTGCTGAGTCCTATGCCATTCGGAACGCAAAGAGGTGGATGAAGCTAAATCAGCAAAGTGTAGCTGCAAATAAGAAGCTTCTTGCTGCTGAAGAAAGGTTAGCGGAGGCAAACCGGCAGTTGCAAGATGCGCGCGCGAGGCTGGATAGGGTTGGCGCGCCCGCTCCGTGGCTAGAGGCAGTAAAGAGGAATCTAGCGGCAACGAGTCGTCCTAATAATGCAGTTGCGCCAATCCCTGTATCTCAAGAGCTCGCGGCATCTTCAGGTCTTTCCATGCCTGTAGCTCGTGCTCCTCATGAGTCTGACGCTAAGAGCTCTTCACCGCGTCGGCAGAGAAAAGTTGCGCGAAGGCCAGCCGCAGCCTGTGCCAGGGGAGACGTCGAAGAAGCCGTTTCTAGATCAGCGGCTGCTGCAGATCCAGTTGAGCAAGTGAATAAGGAAATTGAAGAGATCGTGGCGGTTAGGGAACCAGACGCACCTTCAGCCCATGATGATTCTGAAAGCGACGACTTCTTGGACGGGATGTTTCTGTCTGCTCGAGGAACACCGTTAAGTGATGAAGATGAGGAGAGACACGTTCCTCCTCCTCCTTTAGCAGCTGCAAAGAGCAAGAAATCTGTTCCTCCAAAAGCTCCGCGTGAAGAGACTGCTCAAAAAGCAGCTGCTCAAAAGGCGGCCAAAAAAAAGCAAACTAAATTGGATGAGGACGCTGCCTTGGCAAAAGCTGAACAAATTGCCCAAAGAGACAAGAACAAGTTTGAGAAAATGAGATCAGAGGCAGAGGCCCTCGTGAACGAAAGAAAGGCTCAACGTGATGAGGCTCTTCGAAAAAAACGTCACGAAAAAAACGAGGCTGCGGGTACTTATTTTGCGAAACAATATGCGGATAGACTAAAGCGAGTTGAAGACGCTGAAAAGAATCCTGTAGAGCTGGAAGTTACCGTGCGTCCGGGCGAAGATCCTAGAGAAGTCATTAGAAAATCGATTGAAGCGGCTCGGGCTAAACTAAAGGCAAAGCCTCGCGGTGAAAGAGGTGCGCCTCGCCCCGGGCAAAATGATGCCACCCCATCTGCTGCTGGAGATGCTCCTTTGCCTATCTTGAGATGGAATGGGAACTTGGACGCCACCGTTGAGGAGATGACGGCAGTTTTTGTTGCTGCCAGAGAGGCCCGTGACGAAGCAGAAGAAGAGCATCGTATGGCTCAGCAAGAGGCCGCCGCTGCGGATGCTGCAGCAAAAGCCGAGCTGAGTCTGGCTCATGAGCAATCAACTTCTGAAGATGAGGATAGTGAAGAAGCATCTGTCAGTGGAGCTAAAGAGGAATCGGCAGAAGGAAACGCTGTGGCTCCGGCCGCTCCTGTAGAACCTGTTGCTAATCCCACTCCACCGGGGCCCTCCAGGTTCTTAAGGCGATTTCTGAATGCTTTACGACGCTTATAGGTCAGATATTCTAACTAGTTTCTCTTTATGTGAGATTTAGAAACTGGCTATATATCTTGATTTAAAGTTATCTGGATGTGCGGCGGACAATGTAATGAAAGCCACGGGCTGTCTACCCCTTATGTGCCTGAAAGGCGCGTAGAAACGGGAAGATTGGAATACCTGCTGCTTATGCCTTTCCGTGAAGCGGAACCTGCGGGTGAATCGGCTGAATAGTTCGGAGCGAAATAGCCCGGCGCCTATTTAAAGATGAGTGTCTGACTATCGATCCCATTGGGCTTGGTAAGCCCCTTCGCTACAGTTTGAAGGGCCATCGCCGTTTGCGTGTTGGCGATTACCGCGTGGTATATCGAATCGAGCCTCAAAATCAGACGGTGGTTATTATCGCGATTAAACATCGAAAAGATATTTACGAATGAGACGCGAGAGCGGAACCTGTGGGTACTTCAGTCCGTTACGCGATGCCGGGGAAATAACCTGGCACCTTATTTAGTTTTAATAACCCAAAACAGTACCGGTCAAGGGGTTCACCGACATTTGGCTTTCTCCAGAAAGGCACCGAATGCCAGATTGGCAAACCATGTTTAATGGTGAGGGCGTTGATCGATATAGTAATGGGTTATGAGTAGACACAGGAAGCTTGGATTCGATCGCCCATCGTGATCCGTATTCAAGAGGCTGTTTCCAATCAAGTTGCTTTCTATATTTTGAATCCTGGGCTGTAGAAGAAATGCCTTGTTGGATAAGTTGAGTATTTAAAGATGCACCCATTTGTAGAAGCGACATAATGGTAATCAGTAACAAAAGAAAAATCGTTTTCATATTTACCCTAACGTTGACCGAAATACCCATGCTCAGCTCCTACAGATTGCAAAGATAATAATATGTATTCTAAATTAGTAAATACCTGGCAACACATTCCGCACAATGGCCGCAGGAATGTTTGGATTATTCGAGCTTTAAAGTTCCCCGCCCCCTAATCTGGTTCGAAAGAATCCAGCTAGGGGGCTTTTTTATTTCCATTTTCGATATCGCAATTTTCCATGACAGAACATGTGCTATTATCCGAAAGAGGGAAAAATGCAGTCAAGTCAAATGTTGAAGATGTGTTTCTGTGTTGTCGGTCTACTCTTTACGGTGGATTGTTCAAGCGGTGCAGGTGCCACTTGTGCTTCAGTTCCATTTGCTTCGTGTTCGACCACTGGGGGCCTCGATAACGTGGGTCAGCATTGCGTTCCACATGCTGCAGACGGGAGATGTGTTGTTAACACCTGCACAAGATCCTCTTTGGGCAGCTTGTGTTGCCTAGGAAGTTCTGCTGGATGCCAGCAGGTAGACGAAATTAATTGTAAAAATGTAAACGGGACCTGCACAAGTGTGGCAACCTCCTGCCAACTCGTCCCGAGCACTAGTTCCACCTATAACTGTTGTACATCCGCCGGATGCGCAGTAGCCAACACAAACGATCCGGGCTGCGCAAGCCCGCCCATCGGATTTTCGGCACCTGCCTGTATGGTCTTGGTAGCTGGCAGCACCTGTAACTTAAATTCCGGCAGCAATGGCTGCGTCAACGCGTCCGGTTTATCCGACACTATAAACTGCCAATTCCTGCCACCGCAACCAACTCCTTACTGTGCCAATCAATAGAAAAGTACTTGAACAAGGCTGGGCCAGTTTTCAAGAGAAGTTGTGTGAATTTTTATGTCTGACATTTGCCTCTTGTTGGACATTGTTTGCCTCTTGTTGGACATTGTTTGCGTCTTAAAAACCAACCAGCTCGATTTTTCCTAGGGGCAATGCTGTCTCTAGTTGATGATTTATCTCAATATCATAGATCCTGATTTTGTTAGTGATAACAGACATTGTGGATGCGGCTGCCATAGGGGCCAGCATGCCGTATAATACCGCTCTCGCTCGTAGAATAATGGCGTTAGTCTGTTCATCTTGGCCAAGTTCGCATTGAGCTGCTTTGGCTTGCCAGAAGAGTTGCTGCGTTGAATCGTTGTCGGCATTAGTCATCGCGAGTGCTGTCATAGCTCGCGGAAAGCCTAGATTTGCTGCCTTGTGCATGAGGCCTCTTGTTAGGATATTGGGAGCTGCGAGCATTTTGGGTAGGCGCTAATTATGAAATGCGGGGCTTGGGCAAGATGTCTGTGCTAGTCTCAAAATAGGGGATGTTATGATGCACAAATCTTATTTAGTCGCTTTATTCGCAGCTCTTTTGGTGGCTTGCTCTAGTAGTGAGCCAACAGGGAAAACCTATTCTGTCGATACGTCGCAATGGGAACCGAACCACAATGTCGGTTTTTATATGACTGATCAGGTCGATGTTAGTCTTTCGGCTGGTGTTGCAGTAAATGTGGATACATTCAGCCATGTCTATGTCACGGTGACTGAAGTCCACCTAAATGCTACTGAAGGAGATTCAGGATGGACCTCGTTTAAACCGGTTAACCCAGTGAGGCTGGATCTGTTGGCGCTTCAAAACGATAAGACTGCGTTGCTGATTAGCGGCAATATTGCGGCTGCGACATATCATCAGGTGCGTTTGGTTCTGTCTTCCACTGAAGGAGATAACTATGTCGTGTTGGCCAAAGATGGTTCCCGGCACAATCTGGCCACGCCATCCGCTAGTCAAAGCGGCCTTAAGATAAAAAACCTCAACGTGACGATAGACGCTGAGACAAAAGCTGCCTTCATCTTGGACTTTATTGCAAGCGAAAGCATTGTTTCACAAGGCAATGGAGGTTATTCGCTGAAACCAGTTATCATGGCCCACTTTGGCAAGGTTTCGAGTGAAGGCACTAGTGTTGATGCCACATTGAAAGGTTCTGCTTATATAAATAGATAGTTTCAAGTTAATGAACGGAGGGTATTTTCATGGATAAAATGCGACCTGATTCAAGAAGTCCTGTCTCTGAAACTCGGTCAACTGAACTGGGAGAGGGCAGCAAACCTGAGACACCGATGCCTAGTCAACGGGACAGTCTGGAAACGTCTTCGGACACCTTGGTGGCACACCCAGATATGAATCGAACGGCTGTCCCAAAGCCTCCACTGCTTGCAAGAAAGGCAGCTGGTCGCGCACCCCGCCCGGGAACCGTGGAGCATTTTAATGCCCAAAAGAGTAAGAGGGCTACCCGGCTGCAAGAAGCCCTTAAAGCCGGCAAAAGTACCCAATACTTCCAAGAACAAGAAGCTTTGAGACAAGCAACGTTGTTTAGGCCTGAAACAAAGGAGTTTTGGACCAACAACATCGATGGGAATAATGGCCTTACGCGGTTTATCAGGGCGAGTCACCAAGGCCCGGAGCGAGTCGCAGAGACTTTGAAAATTATCCAGGGAGCCTCTATAGAGCAACTTAGCCAACGAGTAGGTTTCTCTAATCCAGAGCATTTTGTAAAACACCAGCAAGCAGTGCTGCAAATGCGAGAGGCTTTAGCCAACCATACTGACGCTTTAGCAGCAAGGGACGCGGTTTCTCAACATAGTAGTGAATATGGAAAATTGCGAGATGCCGCGCTTCAAACTGAAGGTCTTTATCATGAGAGTTTGGTGGTGGCCGCGGCAAGACCGTCGGAAAACGCCTCTGCATTGCAGATAGCGTTATGGGTCGGTAATTCAGAGATTACGACAGCGATTATCCGCAAACTTCCCGGTACTCAAATTAGCCGAGATGAGTTGAGTGTGGCATTGGAGCAATCCCGCGCGGTTGAAGTTGCAGAGATGCTTCACAAAATGCCGGCCGGATCGATGGATTCTTTGCCTAGTATCCCTAATCTTTCAATCGAAACAACGAAAGCCGTCCTTGAAAGTGGTCATGTGATGTCGAACGACACGGTAGAAAGCCTCATCGGGCATACTCTAAGGACAATGAACAAAGCTGAGGAATATAGACAGCTTTTAGGTATCGTTCGCCCTAACTATTTTCTGGCTCAGGCCGCTGCAGGCAATGAGGTGGAGGCCAATGGCAGGAGAGCGGTGGAGTTTTTGATTAAGGGCCTGAAAGACAGACGAGGTTCGATTTCCGAAGAGACCACTGATTTAATCCGCGCTTCTATACGAGAGGCGGCTAAACTCAATCCGCCGCCGGAAAGATTGCAAGAGCTTAGGGATCTTTTAGAGCAGCGTCCAAAGGCAACTTTGTAATAATATAATGCAGGGCAGTGTGTCCTTTTTAATGGAGATGGCTAATGGGAGGAGGGGCATTTTGGCAAGATGACAGATAGCAAGTGCCTGACACCTTTATTGGATGAGCTAAAATGTTTGGGGTAGATGTTGAAGTTCACCATCTTGATTCACCCGATACTCTCCGCCTTGTGAACGGTCGGGATGATAGATGTACATATCGATTGATTTAGTTGCCATGTTGTGGCCCCGATATTCTACTTTGACATTATCGACAATGATTTGGGCGGGCATTGTCGTGATATATGGGTGGCTCAACACATTTTCAAACCGAGCGTATGCGCCTACGGCTATATGGGTGATGGCGCCTTGAGCTTTATTTGAAGTGGGCGAAATCCTTGGTGCGAATGAAGCTGGTGGTATTCTCATGGTGACCTCTGTCGTTCAACTTCCCGGTTTACTGAATTATTCTTTCATAGCAAATCGCTCAGCAAAGGCTCGCCCTTGTACAGCGTACATTTCAGTGCTTTAGCAGGTTTACATTCGAGATAGTTTATGTTGAAATTTGCCGCCATGGTCCGCTCAACAATATTTTTTCTGTTTTGTATCAATGCATTGGCTGCGCAAGTTGTTATTCGACTTGGAGATAGTAAAATCACCCCGGTAGATGTCGAGAGACTCTTCACCAATTTAGGCGGTACCGGCTTTATCCTAACAAGGGATATAAAGACGTCGGATTATGTTGTTTATATTCCAGGTGTCCATGTAGAGCAGGCGCTTAGGCTGAGTTTGAAACCTGAGGAGGAAGGTGATAAATTTTGGCTAGTCGAAATGGTCAATAATTCGGGACCTGCGGGTGGCTTATCATCAGAAGGGTCTTTGCCTGATCCACTTCAACCTGTTCGCACTGATTTCAGGCTGCCTTTTCATTTATTTTGGCTTAACGACATTTTAACCATAGCGTACCCACTTCCGCAAATTGCGCTCGATACAAGGCGACCCCTCATTGGGGTGGAGCAAGCGGTGCGCTTGTATCTACAGGGCAAACTTATTTCTTATCGGCAGAGTATTTTTTATCTTGCAGATCATGCTGGCCAGCCGACAAAAAGTGTCATTTATAACCTTGTTGATGCTGTGCCTCTTAGGCTCTTGACTCCAATTAGGACTGCCGCTGATGTTAGCGACACGATGGCTGCAGGCCAACATTTGTTCTTTCGGGATAAAAATTTCTTCAAGCTAAATGTAGGGTCAATTTTACAGCAGCTTCCGCCATTAAGTAAAGATGACGAAGCTCAAAGTGGTACCACTCATTTTTCGATGGTTACCACGCATGGGCAGGAAATCTCTTTCAAGGCTTTCCCTGTTCCTTCCAAGGTATTGGGCATCGACTTGCTTCCTCTTATGGGCCCTGACCAGGTGGCAGAAGCGCTTCAGAAATGTTATCAAATATATCATCATGCCGATGTTTTTTATGTAATCATCCCGAGATATTGAGGCGGTACTTACGAGAAGCCGCTTTGGAATTAATTAAGCGTTTGAAGACCATTTTTAATTTGACTATTTAAAACATGCTGCTAATTTGCTGGACTCATGCGAAGCATTTCACGCACATCATTGCAAAATGCTAGGCTGCTCCTCCTCGGCGGCCGCACCGCCAATTACTAAACGTTTTACACACAATTTATTTCTGTTTTAACTTAGTAACCCTAGGAGAGTTTTCGTATGTTTTCAGGTAGATATGCCGCATGGATTATGTGGTTTTTCGGTTCGGTTTTTTATGCTTATCAATATATTTTAAGAGTGATGCCCAATATCATGATGGAAGACATCATGACAAAATATCAAATTAATGCGACGGTATTTGGGCAATTTTCTGGATTTTACTATATCGGTTATGCGTTGGTGCACATCCCCGTAGGAATTTTATTGGATCGATACGGGCCTAAAAAGACGATGCCTGTCTTTATGGTTTTGACGGTAATCGGTATGGCGCCTTTGGCGTTCAGTGATTTTTGGCTTTATCCCATTATCGGTCGTGCGTTGGTCGGTATTGGTTCGTCTTCAGCGATTTTGGGTGTGTTTAAAATCATTCGAATGTCGTTTGCCGAAGAAAAATTTGCCTGGATGCTGAGCCTTTCTGTGACCATTGGTCTGTCAGGCACCATTTACGGTGGGGCACCGGTTCAATATTTGCACGAACATTTTGGCTTCGAAAAAGTGATTATGTTTGGCATGATCATGGGAATTGCGCTGAGCATTTTGACCTATTTTGTTTTGCCTAAGTACGAAGCCAGTGACAGTGAACAAAGTATTGTTCGTGAAGTCTGGACCGTATTTGGAAATACCAAAGTGATTGGCATTTGCATCTTAGCGGGTCTTATGGTTGGACCGTTGGAAGGATTTGCGGACGTATGGGGAACCACTTTTCTAAAAAATGTCTATGGCATCGATGCGACCGTTGCTGCCGGCCTGCCATCGATGATGTATATCGGCATGATGTTTGGTGGTCCTTTCTTAAGCTTTATTGCTGAGAAAACACAAAGCTATTTAGGCGTTGTATTTGCTTGTGCGCTAATGATGGCTATCGCTTTTGTGGCATTGTTGACAACATCTATGAGTACAGCCGTGCTGTCTGTATTGTTTTTTGTTGTGGGCATGCTGTGTGCTTACCAAATATTGGCCATCGCTTATGCGGCAACATGTGTTCCTAAACAGGTTGCGGGCTTAACAAGTGCTGTCGCCAATATGATTATTATGCTTTTTGGATATTTCTTTCATACGGTGATTGGAAAGGTGATAGATGCATTTAGCATGACTGCCCAAGGGTTTGTCTTTGGTATTAGCGTGATACCCATTGCATTGATGATTGCCGCAATCGGGTTTGGCGTGATGATGGCTCGGAAGACTTATTAAAATTCACTTTATTGACGGCCAGCCTGGGGCAGCAATTGCTGCCCTTGGGTGCAATGCGATAAGCAAATGAGTGGATAATTTGTTTATCATATTTTATCCTTTGTAATGTTCTTTTTAAGCAGAATGACATGCGCCGTAGTTATTGTTGCACTGTGGACCATTAGCTGTGCACAAAATCCCCCTGCTGAGGCTGAACAAATCGGTGTTTCTCTGGTTGAGGTTCCTGAAAAAAATGAAGACTATTTGTTTTTACAAGAGCTTGAACGGCAGGATTTGTCTAGGGATGTAGGTTTGCAACAGGCTAAAGATTTATGCGAACAGCGTATTCGCAGTGGGCTGGAAGAGGGCAGTCTGAGTTATGAAAAATGCAAAAATATTGGTGAGCGGCCACTGCGTTATACAGTTGATAACTATATCAAGACTATACAGGAACTGGGTAAACTGGGAGTAGGCATCCGTGATTTGCGAATCGGCAAGAGGTTATGTATTAACTTCTTTAACGCGCCTCCGTTTGGGGAGAATATTTCTGAATATCAGAAGTTATCGCGCAAATTTTTTGAAGCGGAAAAATGGCAGCTGCAACGATTTCGCTCTGTTTGTATGCGATTTGCTGATTTAGCCGACCAGGAAGAGGTTGTTGGTGAGAAACGCAGAACGCTTGAAGACCTGCGAAAATTGATATCCAATATTAATACCAATGCTACCTGCCCTATGATACCTTTCCCTCGTTTAGATTAGGTTTTTTAGCGGTCCTGCAAGCTTGACCTATATAACCTTATGAGTTCGGAATATTCTCTGCTTATTAGACCTGGCACCCGGCAATGCCGTTTACGTTATTTTTTAATGGCACGTACAATCCAAACGTTTTTTCGCCCGTTATGTGGGCTGGTCATTCGCTTGATGCTGACATTGGTAAACCCATTGGTTTGAAGAAACTCAGTTACGGCATCGCTATTTTGCAACACAGCAATGTCGGAAAGCAGAAAATTAAAAAAACTCTTTTGGGCGAATGCATGTAGGCTATACAGCATCCCGGAAATTGGTCGACCATCTTTATGCATTAGGTAAGGTTGGCCTTCTTTGTAGTCTTGGGCGACTGAGTTTCTTTAGCGAGAAAATTGGCGATCATTTCTATTGAAGCATAGGGATTAAATATTCCTTGAAACGGGTTTCCTTTACCGCGTGTTTTATAGCATTTATTGAAGCGCCAACCAAGATAATATAGGGATTCCATTCTATTTCGAGTACTGCATTGGAGGCCATGGCTTTGCCTAGGTTGATGACGGCTTCCTCGATGAAACGCTCTTGCTTAAAGTGCTCAATCAAGGGCACTTGTGGCTGGAACGAACCGGAGCGTGTTGTGGGTAGCCGCTCTAGATAGACGCTTCTCAAAATAAATTCTGAGAAATCAAAGGTTTTAACGTCTCCTTCGATATGTTGTGTTCTGTCCAAAATAGAGGGGTGAACGTCAAAAGTAGTGGCCTGGCCGTCGAAAGTTCTTAGATGTGTCAAATCAGGGTTGCCATGAAAATCTGCGTATTTAGGCCCATAACCATCCCGAGTATTTCTTGTCGAACCCACCACGAGGTAGAGTTCTTTTAAGGGGCGAGCTTGGGATGCTGAAGTTACGACTAACAATAAGAGAAGAATGAAAGTTCCATTTGAATGCATTGAAATCAATTAAGTATTCCAAGGTAGTTGGTCAATAAGTGTATTCTGTTTTCCATCATATCCTCCGGTTGTGCTAAAGTATTTAAAAGTAGCTGAATGGATTCGCTTTCGGTTAGGTTAATATTGTATACATGGAGGCATATTTGTGAATCGATCTGAAATTGAGCTTTGGCGAAAAGACGTGATTGCTCCTGAGGTTTCTCAAGCTCCTCCCGCTTCAAGAGCTGTTGCGCAGGATCACTTCGTCGAACCACCTGCATCTACATTGGATTCTCCTGTAGTAACAATAAAAACTCTGAGTTCTCGAATTTCTAATTTTGTTGCTCATATGTCGAACGTGGTAGATTATTTTACAAAAAGAAGTTCAAAATGCTTGGCGGCAATCCCTGAAAAGGATTTGAGCAGTGCCATAGGAAATGCTGATCAACTAGCTATGAATCGGTCGGGAGTATCTAAACTGGCCAAAGCGGAATGTGCGCGGTTAATCGCAGAAATTCCTGAATCGATGCGCGCTCGTATTCTGAGCACCGTGCGAGAACTTATAGCTCAACGGGAAGGCAATTTTTCGGAAGTTGTAGCGTTCCTTCGGGCCGTTGTTTCAGTGCCAGTTGCTAGAATCGATAGAGTGAGACAAGGCTTGGACCCACATATGTCCGTCTTGCGTCTGGCTGGCCTAATGCAAGCAAATACCAACCAAGGAGATCCGTACCAAGTGCATAGAGCTTGGCTGCAAGTAGGAAGACCTATCTATTTGAAGTTAACGAACGATTTAGTAGAGCAACCCGCATTGCCAAGTTCAACTACTGAGAAACTGAAAACATGGATTAAAGAAGCTGATTTTTCCGAATTTGCGACTAACTCTGAAGAACAGGAAGTTTTCAGAGCGAAACTAATGAATTTTTTGGGCTCATGGCAATTTGAGGCTGCGTTAAAGTATAATTTACCGGGTTTTGAAAAGCCATCTGTATCAGGTCAAGAGTTGCTCACGTTGGTGGTGAATTTCTGCGATCAACATCCGGAGTTTATTCCGGTTTTGCTACATCAAGGGCTTTATGATTCTTTGATTGCCTATGTGGATCGACCAGATCCCTCTTTGGCGCAAATCTCCTGCATTAAAGGTATTGCAGAACGTTTTCTGTTGTCCATGCGGCAGCTTGCTGGAAAAGATCCCAGCGAAGCGGCTTCAGAGATGGTTCAGAATGTTGAGTATCAACAATTCTTGTCGATGGGGATTCAGTCTGTCAGCGATTCTGAAAGGCACCAATGGCAGACTAAATATAAAAATATTCGGACAATGCAGGATTTGCAAATTGCTTTGGAAACCGAATTGAAAGATATTAAAAACAAACTGGCAAAACAAATCGAACAAAAGTATGGCGCTACAGTAGCTGATGAAGCCTATCAACAAGCTTTTTTGGGACCTATGGAAGAAGATAGCAACCTTAGTGCAGAGCAAGTGGCTGTGGTGTGGCGGCTAGTCAAAAATGCCAATCAGTCGACCATCCGAATCGAATGACGCGACAAATACCTGACAGTTTTTGAACCAAGAAGATGTATTAAAAATTGTTTTCAGAAAGCCACTATGGGTGACAACAGCTATTGTCCCAAATTTTCTGTCTCTCATCCATTGACGTAACCATGCTTTAAAATCATTAACTCGCTTTTCAAACTCGGCTTCGCTTTCTGAGTGATAGCCCCAAGCCCGATTAGTATCTAAGGAGTCAAAGTCGAACTTTGTAAATTTCTCTTTGAGTTCGTTTTTAGGTCGTATTGTACAAGGCAATATGCCCTTACGTTCGGAGCGACAAAATTCAACGACCGTTGGTGCAACGTAAAATGGTACGTCGCTATGGCCAAAGACCAAAGCGGCTGTCTCTAATGTTCGGCTCATGGGTGATACAACGACTGCCTCGATTTCCCTTAGCTCCAAATAGTAACGAGTTGTAAGGGCTTGTCGTTTGCCGTACGGAGTCAAACTGGGGTCTGAAAGTGCAGCATGTTGATCTTTTAGGCCTTTTTTCAAAAGCACATTGCCTTCAGATTCGGCATGACGAATAAAGTAGACAGTTTGGGCAGCCAAACTAGCGTGGAACGTTAAAAGTGAGAGTAGAACAACAAGTGCGAGACCAGAATTCATTGCGCTGTCCTACAGACATTATTTCCTGTGTCTAGAGCGGTGTAATTGAACCTACAGACGCTTGGCTGAGGTGAGCGCGTTGATAAGCCTTGGCTCACAATGGAGATATTGCGCTAATTCCAAAGCGCTCCGAGTTTCATAGACCAAATTCTGCAGTTCTATCCCTGGAAAAGTTACTGCATACTCCAGCATGGGTATATCGTTCCACTCGATGGCTTGATGCACTACTTGAGGTCGAAGGGAGATAAGTAGCTGCAGCATTTCTCTGCGTTTACCTAAGTATCTTTGGTTGTGATGGGGTAGGTTCCGAAATAGATCGCGCACCACGTTATAGCCTTTTTGGTCATAGTCCTTCAAAAAGTCTTCAAATGGTGTTGCTATAGTAGGTATGCAAAACAGAAAAAGTAAGGCTGTTTTCTTCATGAAATATCTTTGACATGGCAGACAAACCATCACAATCGACTTGTTTTCGAATCAAAAAGCTTCCGATTGAGGCGTCATTATCAGCTAAAGACTCATCTAAAGTTCCGCTGGGACGGTTAAGGGTAGCAATGGTTGGTGCAAGTAGGATTATGATGCTAGATCCAAGAAAATGATTAATACAGTATTTAAATTTCTATTTTTTGGCGCTAGTGCTGTGATTTTTGCAAGTTCTTCACCAGTGGATCCTGTTAAAATTGAATGCATTCAAACAGTTCTACACTCTTGCGCTCGCGAAAGGGAGCCAGCAGAGTTCAACCCGTGTTACAACAATGTAATTGAAATTTGTGAGGGCGTGAGTGAAGAGTCATTCCCAAAAGTTATACAGTCTGCTCAAGAGCGCATTCAAGGTTATTGGGCATGGACAGAGTCTTTGAATAAGGGTCATTTTCTTTTGTTTTCGCTCTAACACCCCGGTCAGCATTGCCCGGAAGTGTAAACTGTGTTTATTTCCGAAAATGCAGCTATTCAATAAAACAGTTGGATTCGCGTCGATGTTGTCGATTTCTGTCAATGCTAATGAGCATCTGCATTTGGAGCCGGCGTATCTCGGGCATTGGGATGCAAATGTTGCTTCTTGGGTTGAAGTGGCCCACAATAAAAATGCTTCTCTGGCAGATAGGCAAGCCGCTGCCCGAGAATTACTTTATGTTCTAGAGCCTATGTTTGACAATGAAAGCTCTGTATTTCAAAGTGAATACAATTATGTGATACTTTTATTACTAGCGGACTCGGAAGATGAAGCGCCTGACAGCGGAGCGTCGCAGGTTTTCATTAACAACGATGATGAGGATCCTTTAGCAGACGCCGACATTTGGACGGGGCCCGTATCTGTGGCAAGCTCTCCTTCTGCTTTGTTATCCGTTTTTCCAGATCTGCTGCAGCTTGGCACCGCACTCAGCGTTCTTGCTGACAACCCGCCAGCGATCCCGGTGACCGACGTCGCTCCTGAAGTGGTTCCGGTTCAGACTGCCCCGCCGCATTCCATCAGCGCGCCTGCACAGGTCTCTCCTTTTAATCCGACGCCTCCCGGCTCGGACAATTTGCCTTCGACCGAAGTCTTGGCCTGGGTTATGCAACAGCCAACCGTTGTTAGACCTCTTGTTAGGATATTGGGAGCTGCGAGCGTGTTGGGTAGGCGCTAGTCTCAGCGTGGGTCACTATGAAATGGGAAAGCCGTGATTAAAAGTCTGCTATTTATCCTATGTTTGCTATCTTTTCATGTGAATGGACAACCGAATCCGATGTCTGAAAGTGAGAAAAAACAGAATCGAGTTGTCAATTTGTGAATGGCGGCGATTTCAGGTGGGATGGCCGTTTATTTATGCATATATCCGCCTGAAGGGTACACGCAAACGGGTATGGGTCGTTTAATCAGAGTTGCACTGGGCTTGAGCGGGGCAACTTTGGTTGTAGCCGCAGCAGTTCAGTGTTGTCGTGAAGAATGGTGCTATCCATGAATTTAAATAGCTTTGCCGCTTAAGTCCGTCGGACAAAATGCTGTTTCGCCCAGCCTAGTTCGGGATGATAGACGTGGATTAAGAATTGGTTTGGCGCGACTTCATGTATTACCGATTTCCAAACGCCTTCCGCGGGAAAATATCGCATTACTTTCACAAGATCATTTATGACTACACCTTGAAAATCGCCCTCGGTGGAACGATAGATGGTTACTGGGTTTCCGTACGCATCTGGGATTGGGGGCGGATTTGGAGTCGTAAAGGAGGGGATAGGCTGTTGGGGGTGGAACCTCTCTCCCGTTACAGGGTTACCTAGAAGCTGCCCCAGGGCGGGATCGTAATCGCGCGCTCCCGAATTTTGGAGCGCAGTTAAAGCTTCCTGTGAGCCATGAAAAAATCCGCAGTTCGGACGGAGACAGACTTTGTTTTGATAGTAAGTGCATACCCTTCTCGGAATGGGTGCCCTTTCGCTGAGATGGGCGTAAGGGCAATTCATAACCGTGCAGTTGCCGTTTTTGAAGTTAGAACAGACCACGCCTTGATTGCGTGCTGCCGTTGTTGCTAAGCCTACTCGTACATTTGCTGGCCCCATGGGTATCTCAACGATGCCTGGAACATTTGTTAAAGAGACTGGACGTGAAGCCTCTGCTTTGTCGCTTGCTGTCGCTTCGGGCTCGGGGGTGATGGATTCTAATTGCCTTTCGAGCCAGTGATGCCGAGATTTTTCTGCGGCGGATAAATGGAAGTTTTTACTGGTGGCTTCTAATTGCTCTTTTTCTTTCGCGAGCTCTTTTGCCAAGCGCGTTTTTAGATGAGTTGCTTGGCCATCGGAATCTAGAAGTTGAGCTGGCTTCCATTCGGGTCTGTCGCTTAATCCGCCTCTAAATATTTGGCGAACTCGCCGCTTTAAGACATCCCCGAGGTTCGCTCTCTCGGCGATATACGCGGGTTTTAGTATTTGTGCTGATAAGAATGAGGATACTAGTAGACTTGTGATGAAAATGTTTTTGAACATATTACCTGCTCCGTTTTTACGGAGTGCGTTTAATGCATGTATCAGATGGGCGCAACATAGAGATGCAAAGTTAATACGTGTATTTTTCTGCGCCCTTTGACAGGTGTTAATCGCTCTGTAATTATTGCAAAAAGGAGATTTTACATGCGTATTGTTGCTATTATTTTGTCTTCCATTATTTTTTCCGGTTGTGCCACTGTATTTAAAGGTACGACCGAACGGGTTCGCTTTAAATCAAATCCTGCAGATGCCGCGGTATTTGTTGATGGTGAGCATGTTGGTTCCGCGACTGAAACTCATATATTAAAAAAAGGCTTTGAGGCACAATCCGTTACGCTCAAGATGGCTGGCTACCAAGATAAGGCCATTGTTGTTGAAAAGAGTTTTGATCCAATCGCTATTTTAAACATTTTGTTCTGGCCAGGATTTATCATTGATGCGGCTTCCGGTGCCATGATGAAAGTTAAAAAGCCTGTTTATGTGGCTGAATTGACCAAAAATTAATAAGATTCCGCTCATCCTTTGGGCGTAAGTGGTATTATTTTTAGTGGAGCTGTATGTTATGCCTGATGCGCCACTAAAAAAAATATTATACGTTGAAGATGTCGATGACATTAGAGTAATTGGTGAAATCGCCATTGGCATGAATAAAAGCTGGGAAGTGATTTCCAGTTCATCCGGAACAGATGCGCTTCAGAAAGCTTCTGAACTGCTGCCCGACCTGATTATTTTGGATGCCATGATGCCGGGTATGGATGGGCTTTCGACCATGAGAGCCCTCAAAAGCCAAGATATTACTAAAAATATCCCGGTGATCTTCATGACTTCAAAGATCCAGCGTGAAGAAAAGGCGCAATATCTGGCAGAAGGGGCAATTGGTGTGATTAGTAAGCCCTTTGAACCGATGGGATTAGCCAAAGAGGTCCAGCAAATTTTTGAGGCCGCGGGCCGGCAATGAAGGCGCGTCACGTTGTTATTGAGGTCATCTTTTTCCTCGTAGCGACTGGCGGGGTGATGATGCTCTACAACGCGATGAATGCGTCTGAAGAGAAGCTGGTTAAACAAATTGTGGCAAGGCAGGCTGAAAGAATTGACTTGATCCTGGCCAATGAAACTAAAAATAAACTCTCGTCTTTGAAACGTATGGGGCAACGCTGGGAAGCGGCTGGGGGAATCCCCAAGGACCTTTGGTTTGAAGACGCAAAGAATTATATTAACTCCATCACGGGCCTTAAAAAAATCGAAAGGCTCGGCATAGATCATGCAGTTATCTGGAGCATTTCGTCTTCAGACCAAAATGAGCAGGTGCCGGTAGATGAAACCGCCCTGAGCAATGCGGCGCAGTTAAATAGAATGGTCATGACGGCGCCGCTTGAAGTAGCGCCACATCAAAAGGGATTTATTTTGTATGTGCCACTCAAAATAAACGGCCAAAATGACGGTTTCTTTGAAGCGGTATTTTATACTGATGAGTTTTTTAAGCATGTTGTTATTGATAGCCTAGCCGACTGGTATGAAGTCAAAGTTTCCTATCAAGGAAATACGGTTTTTGAGAACAAAACGCACGATTCGTTGGAGAAGAATTTCTCAGTCTCTCAGACATTGAGATGGTATGACGACCAATGGTTGCTAACTTTAATCCCAACGAAAAGTTTTATAGACAGCAATTTTACTAGGCTTCCTCTGGTAGTACTTTTGGGAGGAATTTTAGTCGTTATCTTGATCTGCCTAGCCTTTCATGCCATGTCGGTCAGCAGGTGGCGTGCAAAACGCCTGGGTCAGTTAAATCGCTTTAATGAAGATATTATGTCCAGCGCAGTGCATCTAATTATCGCAACTGACTTGGATGGCAAAATACAAGTATTTAACCGAGCGGCCGAAAGTACCTTGGGTTATCAAGCGGACGAAGTTATCGGCCGTCTTACCCCTGCCATTTGGCATGACAAAGAAGAGATTGTGAAACGCGCGGCTGAGCTGAGCGAAGAAATGGGCCGCTTCATACCTCCCGGTCCTGAAGTCTTTACTTTTAAAACGATTCAAGAAGGCGTGGAATCGAGAGAGTGGACGTTTATTCGTAAGGATGGCTCGAAATTCCCTGGCAATCTAATTATGACTGCAAGGCGCAACGAGAAGGGCGGGATCATCGGTTATTTAGGAGTCATCGAAAACATTTCCGCTCATAAAGAAGCGGAACGCATCAAAAGCGAGTTTATTTCGATTATTAGTCATGAACTCCGTACGCCGCTTACATCCATTCGCGGCTCATTGGGCATTGTGCTCGGAGACTCAGCGAAGGAACTACCACCGAAAATCTCTACTTTGCTTCAGATTGCCAATAAGAACTGTGAGCGCCTGATTTTACTGATTAACGACATCTTGGATATTGACAAGATAGCAGCAGGAAAGATGCGTTTCGATATGCAGGACGTCTCGCTCGCAGACATCACCAAGCAGGCTGTTCAGGTTAATCAGGCCTATGCAGAAAGGCTTAATGTCCGAATCGAACTTGCGCCTCTAGATGAAAGCATCCGCGTGGTCTTAGATCCAGACCGTTATGTGCAGGTGCTATCAAATCTATTGTCGAATGCGGCCAAGTTTTCGCCAAGTGGTGGACAGATCGAGGTGCTTTCGGCTGTCGAGGACTCCAAAGTTCGCATCTATGTGCAAGATCACGGTCCTGGCATTCCTGAAGAGTTTCAATCTAAGATTTTCGGCAAATTTAGTCAGGCTGATTCTTCAGACACACGCGCCAAAGAGGGTACCGGCCTTGGCTTACACATTTCTAAACAGATTGTGTCTAAAATGAACGGCAATATTGGCTTCGACACCGAACCTGGCAAAGGAACAACCTTTTGGATCGAATTCGAACGGCTTCAGTATACTGCAGGCGCAGAAACTTCTTTGCCGCGCATACTGCACATTGAAGATGACATTGATTTCACCCGCATTATTTCGTTAGCCTTAAACGGAACGGCTGAGCTGGTCAGGGCAACCTCTCTGCGGCAAGCTGAGTATTACTTAAGAAAGCAGCATTTTGACCTAATTATCCTAGACGTTGGCATGCCCGATGGATCCGGCATCGATTTGCTTGATCAATTAGACAGCATTGTCTCAGAGCCTTTGCCTGTGGTTATTCTGTCTGCCGACACGGTCATGCCAGAAGTACAAAGGCAGGTGGCCGCTTCCATCGTAAAGGCCAAAATGTCCGAAGCCAAAATCATCGACATCATTAAGAATATTTTGAAAGAGCGTGTATAATTCTTATGGAGCAGGGCGCAACGGATTGCAAAATGTCTCGATTTGTATTATGTTTGAATACATGGCGCATACAAATATTATGACCGTTAGATTGGATGCTGCGCTCTTGACCGCATTGAAAGAGCGAGCTCGGCATGTGGGTAGGAGTGTGTCAGCAGAAGTCACGCAGATGATTAAACAACAAGTGGCGCCTGCTACAGGAGACTTTCACCCTGTTTTAAAAAGCGAGGGGATGTTTAGCCAATTCGAAGCTCCCACGCTGGAAGAATTAGGCGATTTGCGAAGGACCTACACGCAAAATATTGGCACTTGGTTGCCATGAAACAAGTCGTTTTGGACACTCATGCGCTTATTTGGCATCTTACTGCCCCGAAGCGATTGGGGAAAGCGGCCCATCGAGCCATGACTCAAGTAGATGCAGGTAAAGCAATTGCAATTATTCCTGCTATTGTAGCTGTGGAGTTAGCCCTTATCAGAGAAGCCGGACGACGGGTGCCTGGGCCTCCAGAGTTGGAATCTCTTGTGAAGCAGCATCCTGGCTTTCGAATTCAATCGATTGACTTGGCACACGCCATTGAGTTTATGCTGTTGGGCTCATTAAAAGATCCTTTTGACCGGCTGATTGTTGCCACGGCTCGTGTCTCTGGGATACCGCTATTGACCGCAGATGAGCGAATTACCAATTCAAGTCTTATTCAAACGATTTGGGATTAGGTCTAGCATTGATGCGCCGCACAATATCAAACGAATAACCATTGCGCAGCAGCATTTGGCTGGCTCTTAGAGCAATCTTCGGGTCGTTTGCTGCGCCTGGGTATTTGCGCTCGATCAATCGCCGAGCGGTATCTTCTTCGCTGACGTTCGTTGCTTCTTGAAGCAAGGCTTTGATTTGCTGCACGGAAAGCTGAATGCCTTTTTCGTTCAGCTTGCTACGTATCCATAACGCACCTTTGCCGCGCAGCGCTTGAGCGCGCACCCATAGCCCGGCGTAGCGCTCGTCATTAATGAAGTTAGACGCAACCATCTCTTCACAAACGGCGCGGGCTATATCCTTTGCGTAGCCTTTTTTGTAGAGATAGGTCATTAAATCCGCGGATGACGTTTCGCGGCGGCTGCACCTGTCCATAGCGGCACTTCTGGCTGTTTTGAATTCGGGGGTCATTTGACGGATGGTAAATATCACCTTATTGGCCGCGAATCACCATGAAGTTAATATTATTTTTGCTCTCGTTCAATCTTTTGGCAGCTGAATTTCAGGATTCCGACCTAGGGTCCGGCATTCTTAAGCATTATCAGTTACTGCTGTGTGCAAAATGCCACTTACAAGGTTGTGACATCGAAAAGCCAAAGGCTTCAGACATTCGATTGCTAATGGCAGAACAGGGAAACGAAAGATACTGGCATCGTAAGCTGCCAGTATCTCTGTTCGAAGCAGACGGATACTTTGCAAAAAATTACTTGGCTGCTCATTGTTCGGCTACAGATCTGCGCAACAGTCAACTGAATTGGTCTGGCGTAGACATCCATCCTGTGTCTGAGCCCTGCAAAAGAATCTTGGAAAGAATGTAGGACGTGAGGACACGCCTACATCTATTTGACATTTGATTAATATTAAATAGTCATTTTGAAATGAAATATATACTGACGCTTGCGTTGTTTTCTGTATCGATATTTGCCAATCCACAAGTCGCTGCAAGTAAGAAAGAAGATACGTCGTCTGCTTTTTTGCTGGGTGGAATTTATGAAGCCAGTCTAGCTGGTGGCAGTGTTTACTTGTGTTCTAAAATCTTGTCTTCGTCGGCTTTGAATGCTGCTGGCATAATTGTTGCTCCTCCAATCATCCTTGGCATGCACGCTGTTAATGTGGCGGATGGCATCGAAGAAATCATCAGTTGGCAAACCGGTCATGTGCCGTATGTTCGGCGTGTTAATGGTTATAACCCTTTGTTGATTCCAGGGTACTTGGTTTCGACGGTTTTGGATTATCTCGCTTTGCCAAGATATTTGAGCCAGGCGAAAAGCGCGGCTTTCGACTCTGGTCGGCAAGCAATGGCTAAAAACCTCGTTTTGGTACGAGCTGCCGTATCTGCGGTTGCGATTTATCAGTCTTCTTCACTGCTGAAGTCCAAAAGTAACGCTGTTGTGCGAAGTTCAGATGGGCTATTTAGAGTTTGCAATGATGCTCTAAATGGTGTGTCCAGAGACTTGATTGCTTTAACGATGAGGCATGCGAAACTGACCTCGAAAACATCTGCGCTTACAGGACAGCCTCAGCGAGCGACCTCTCCTCGTCTTCATCTTGCGATGGCGATGTCTCCACACTTGCGCCCAAGATTGCTATCGATGGGACTTAAACCTTTGAACCCTTTAGCCCTTAAAGCCTTAGAAATTCTAGCGGCGAAAAGTCGTAACTCTGCTGCTTTACTTATCGGTTCTGTTCATAATGCAGTAATCCTGCCTTTTGCCTATGCAATGGCTACTAATGACGAAAAGTCTTCTTTAATAAGTTCCGGTTATAAAATAGTAGATGAAGATATTGTCAGTCTTATTTCCTATGCAGTTCCCCGTTTAACAATCGGCTCTCAGTTAGAATGGTTTGCCAATTTACTTGCTGAAGGAAAGTGGACGGAGGCTTATCAATTTGTGACCAAAACATTTTCTAAAGAAGATGTAGTATCTGTGATCAACGTTGACCTGGATCGGCGACGTGAATTTGCTGTAGTTAACTTAGATCCGCATCGTGAATTTGATGGGGTATTTGTTGCTTTCGATCGGCATAACGGTAATGGTGAGCCGGATAGCGCCGATGTCACAGACGGGGCTGGTGCAGCTAGAACTGGGGTTAGACTACGTCGACACGCACCGCTTTCAGATGGTTAGTTCAGGCGTTGAATTCATTTGGATTTGATACTATTCCCGTAAGCCATGAGATTTGTTCAAGTGGTTTGCGGGATTCTTTTTGGGTATAGCCTTTTAGCTGGAAATTTTACGGATCATCTGGCGACTTTCGGTCCAGAGATGAGCGATTCCCAAAAAATTGACGCGCTTCGATCTCATTTGCGGTTGCATTTTTCGCTCTCTGGTAATGTAGAAGTTCAAGAGTTGGCTAATTGGCTTTATGTTAACTTAGGAACGATACAGCCTTCGCCAATGGCATTCGCTGCCATACTCGATATGGGGATGAACCCAAGCTCAATTCCTGTTGTCCCGACTGGCCCAGTACGCCTGGCTCTTACTTCTCTTTCCCGAAATGGTGAGCTGCTCCCGTATGTACGAAGCGACTTTAGGATCTTGACCCTTCCTACCGAGTTGGCCAAAGAAATACGTCGTATTATCCAGTTATGGCAGGCTTCGCGGGGACGTGAAAATTTAGCTCAATAATTTTTTGAATAAGCTCGTCAGATGGCGCATCCGAGCTGATAATATTGACTGATTTTAGTTCTCTCGATGCGTTGTTGATATACTCGATTGAAGCTCTGTTCATGAGTTCTGACCATTCGATGAGGCTGTCTGGCGTGTCGCATTCGGCGGCATAGCCGACGATGGCCGCGATAAGGGAGTCTTGGGTTGGGGTAACCGTGAAGAATACTAGATTCAATTGATTGCCGGATTCAAGTTCCTGAATATAATCAACGATTCGATCGAGCGATTCGGTCGTGTTTTGGGAGTTTGGCCAGTAGGTATTGAAAGCATTTGTTGGCCAGATGGCGCGACGAGGTCTTTGAGGGTCAAGCGTTGTGCTCCAAAGTATTTGGTATTTTTTGGCGAGCAAATCTCTCATGGTTAGTGTTTGGTTGAAGGTGAATTTGTTTAAACGTGGCACGAGTAAACTTGACAAAGTTATTTCGATTTTATCTAGAGCCTGCTCTTGATAGGGCTGGTGGTTTTCGCTGTGTTCCGCGTCCGGCTGCATCTGTACCAGTAAAAGTTCAGTGGGGTGGACCTTTAAAAAGGCTTGTATTTGCTCCAGAGCGGAATCGAGTGGAATGCTCGCAATACTGTGTGCCAAGTAAAATGCTTTGAGCGCTTGGTTATAAAATATCCTTAAATCAAGCGCGCGCACGCCTTGTTCGAGCTGCTGCATGAGCGTCAGCTTCTGCGTGAGGGTGGTGCGCTGAATGAGGCCTGCGATAATAGGTTCTCGGCGGGCGATGTTGATGGCCCAGTTCATCATGGGTGTCTTTAGGCTGGGTGTTGCTGAAAGATTAAAATAATAGGCAGCGCTGTCATGGGAGCCGGGTAGGTGAATCTGATTCAGAGGCCGGCTTTTAATACTGTCTGGGAGGTCTCGCATCCAATCTGCCTGGCATTTGCCTTCGTAATATTGGCAGGTGGCATAGGTAGGTAAGCTTAAGAAGACTAGAAGAATCAAGAGGCGCATGGGAGGAATAATAACTATTAAAAAGGTGCTCTTACTCCACGCATGCGTACCATCACTTTTCACTTGTTTTCTCTGATTTTGATTCTAGGTCCGGCAAAAGGGAGTCATGCTGATGCTGGTAACGCCACTTGCATGGCGGTGGTGCAGGAAGCTGTAGAGACTGTGCGTCATTTAAGCGATATTGTGGCAGATATCAGCGCGCAAGTTCCATCCATGTTGAAGACGATCGAAGATATTAGAGTGCAAGTTGCTGAGACCACTAAATTGGTTGAGAGCCGGACGGAGTCAGCTTATTTGGCTGGAACTTTTGCGCTGGCTACCTTTGCAGCGGTAATTGTGGGGATGGGAACCATTGGCGTTTGGAAAATGGTGACAACGAGGATTGCTGGCTATTGGGTGAGGTCTCACCCGAACCAGGCCTTACATGGGCCGGATAGCCCTCTTGGCAATGGTCAACGGCTGCAAAATCGGCTACCTTAAGCGCCAATGCGGCGTATTATTGGCATAGATCCCGGTTCGCGAAAAACCGGTGTGGGTATCATTGACTATGATATTGCACAAAGAAAAATTCACTTGGTTCATGCCACGGTGTTGCGCCTTGATTTGGAGACAGAACTGCATACACGACTTGGCGAGCTGGCCGAGCGGTTGCAATCAGTATTAGAGCTTTATCAGCCGCATCATGCTGTCTTGGAAGATGTATTTTCGGGTGAGCATCCCCGTGCAGCGTTGATTTTAGGTCAAGCGCGTGGCGCTTGTCTCGCCATGCTGGGCCTCAAAAAAATTGAAGTCACGGCGATGGCTCCCCGAAAAGTAAAACAGGCTATGACTGGCACAGGCAGTGCGAGCAAAGATCAAGTGGGCGAGATGGTTCGCGTATTATTAAAGCTCGATAAAAAGCCTGCTGAGGACGCTGGCGATGCGCTGGCTTTGGCGATGTCTCATTTGCTGGCACCGGAAGGTTTAAAGATCCCGCGCGTTAGTGCGAAGAAATCCCGAGACGGGTTAATGGCGCTTGCGCAGGCTCAAGGTCTGCTGAAATAACCACGGAATGCCGATTGCCAACGCAACCGGGAGAGCGAACCTCAGATCCATGCGCGTGAATTCAAAAATCATCACAGCCGACGTGACCGGCATGCTTTGTGCGGCGCCTAAAAATACCGCGGCGCCGATAATTGCAAAAGCGTTGAGCTCTGAGCCTGGCCATATCATGTTCCAGCCAGCACCCAGCAATGCAGATAACAATGCGCCAATAGCCAACGATGGGGTTAATAATCCGCCAGGCAGGCCAGTTCTCACCGTTGAGAGCGTGAAGAAAATCCGTAGGATCAGCAAGATTCCCGTCAGCCATAAATTGATTTCGTGATCGAATTCTAATCGAGCTGGACTTTTGCCGTTGCCCAACAACGCTGGATAATAGACGGATAAGATACCTAACAACGCGAAGTTGATAAAGCAAAATACCGGCAGCCGCCAGTTTTTTGGAGCGCTGCTTTTCATGCGCTGTGCAGCTTTTTTAAATTGCACGCCTAAAAAGTTCAGCAGTAATCCAGCAATGAGAGACCAGACAATCAATGATACCGTCAGATGCATGGGCGCTATGTGATAGGCAGGCTGATTTTTGAGCCCAATCCATGAGACCAAGACCGCGAGGCCAGAGACAAAAAAAGCTTGGCAAGCAAGTTGCAAGCTGACTTTCCGCAAGATGACTTCCAGCGCAAATAGCGCACCTGCTAAAGGGACGTTATAAATCGCCGCAAGGCCCGCGCCTGCACCACAGGCAATAAGCGTGCGCGTATCCGCCGGTGTGAGGTCGAATTTTTTGCAAAGCCATTGTGCGCTTAAAGCCCCAAGTTCCCGTGGGGCAACTTCTCGCCCAAGCGGTGAGCCCAGCGCTGCTGAGGTGATTTGTAAGATACCGCCCAGGACTGTTTTCACGGGCGGCATAGGGTGGTTGTTTTGCACCGCTTGGGAAATGCTGACTAGAGGTTTGCCGAAGTGGTATAAGAGCCACCAGCCTATGCCGCCGAGTAGACCCCCACTGATGACAACGATTAGCCTGCGCTCAGGTGAAGCATTTTCGACCGCCCTTAAAAAATCGGCGGAGTGAGTTCCAAAAGCTATAGTTTGCAAAGCGTGCAAGAGCAGGGCTAAGCCCATGCCCAGCAGGCCGGCGGTAATACCGACCAAGATGGTGGCCGTCAGTCGCTTGAGAATCATGGGGCTATAATGTCTAATTCCAGATTGGCGAGCAACACATTCATATGGTGCTTGCCGGTGAGCACCGACTCGACAGTCTTTCGGTCGACACCTCTAGCGCTTGCAATGCGGTCAATTTGGTCGAGCGCCATTTCTAAAGTGATGTGCGGATCAAGACCACTGCCTGAGCTGGTAGGCTCGCCTTGCTTAGGAAACTGCGGGTTGGTCGGCGCCAAGTTGCTGGCTGCTGAAGGTACTGCATGATAGTTGCTGGCGGAAGGTCTCGGCCAGAAATATTTTGGGTTGGTGAAAGGCTGAGCAATGAGTTCACTGCCGATGACTTTGCCGTCTTTTACAATGAGGCTGCCAGCGCTTTTTTCAGGGAAAATCACTCTGACGACCCCGGTAACCGCCAGGGGATACAAAAGCCCGGTAACAACAAGCATCGATAAAAAGAACAACACTGGGCCCATGAGATGGGAACCGAGGGGGACGGTGTTATATTCCGTGGCAACCTCACCCTAAATCCCTCTCCAGGATCTGGAGAGGGACTTTAATGGAGAGGGGCTGGGGGTGAGGTTACATGTGACCGATGACGGCGCCGGCGAATTCGGAGCACTTTAGGAGTGTTGCACCTTCCATTAGCCGGTGGAAATCGTAGGTCACTTGCTTGTCTGAGATCGCGCCGTCCATGCCCTTGATAATCAAGTCGGCGGCTTCGTTCCAACCCATATATCTGAGCATCATCTCGCCGGACAATATCACTGAACCTGGGTTCACTTTATCAAGACCTGCATATTTCGGTGCTGTGCCATGCGTCGCTTCGAAAATGGCATGGCCTGTTTGATAGTTGATATTGCCACCAGGCGCGATGCCAATGCCGCCGACTTGCGCTGCCAGCGCATCGCTTAAATAATCGCCATTGAGATTCAGCGTTGCAATCACGTCAAACTCTTTCGGCCTAGTCAGCACTTGCTGTAAGGTGATGTCTGCGATGGAGTCTTTAATCATCACCTTGCCCAAATGAGCCGGCGACAAAGTGCTCCAAACTTGATTGATTTCATCGACAATAGCGCGCTGCTGGCTTTCAGTCATCATATCAAAGCCTGGCTCTAAATTGGTTGGATTTTTGCTCGGGTCATTTAAAATCCACGATTCTCTCTCGGTAATGATTTGGTCTCTGAAATCGCGCTTGGCCAAGGCATAACCCCAATCACGAAAGCCACCTTCGGTGTATTTCATGATGTTGCCTTTGTGCACAAAGGTCACGCTTTTACGCTTTTCTTTCAAAGCGTATTCGATGGCGCTTTTGACTAAGCGTTCAGTGCCTTGTTTGGACACTGGCTTGATACCGATGGCGCTGGTTTCAGGAAACCTGATTTTATTAACGCCCATTTCCTTTTGCAAAAAGGCGATTAATTTCTGAGCTTCAGCGCTTTCAGCGGCGTATTCGATGCCAGCGTAGATGTCCTCGGTGTTTTCTCGGAAGATAACCATGTCAACGCTTTCAGGGCGTTTAACAGGCGAGGGTACACCTTGAAACCATCGCACTGGGCGTAGGCAGACATAAAGATCAAGGATTTGACGTAGCGCCACGTTGAGGGAGCGAATACCGCCGCCAACAGGGGTGGTCAGCGGGCCTTTGATGCCAATCTTGTGTTTTTTGAATGCTTCCAACGTCTCATCAGGAAGCCAGTTGCCGAATTTGCGGAATGCTTTTTCGCCTGCGTAGACTTCAAGCCACTCGATTTTTCGTTTACCTTGATAGGCTTTTTCTACCGCTGCATCAAAAACACGCTGGCTGGCCCGCCAAATATCTGGGCCGGTGCCGTCGCCTTCAATATAAGGAACAACTGTGGATTCGGTCATATGATTCTCCTATAAAATGAATGGCATGAGGGCCATGGCTTTGCCGTTATGCTCGATGAGGTCCAGGGCGGATGCAAACGGACTTGCGCCAAAGTTGAATAGTCCTAAGCCTTGCGGTTGATAAAGGGAGAGTTGAACTTTCGAGTCTTTTTTTAGGCCAGCCAGCTCTTTGAGTTGGTTAAGCGCCTCAGAAAATCCGCCTAGCTGATGAACCAAATGATTTGCCAAAGCTTGCTCACCTGTCCAAACACGGCCTTCCGCCAGCGGAGCAATATCTTCTACCGGGCGATTTTGTCCTTGCGCAATGGCCTGTTTAAAACGTGTATAGCGCCATTCGATCAGCTGTTCTTGTCGCTTGCGCTCCGGAGCACTTAAAGGGCGGAACAGGGTGGGACCTGGCAGTTTGCCTCGATTAAATTCAAAGCTGGACACGCCAAGTTTATCAAGTAGTTTTTCGGCGGAAAAACTCAAGCTGAAAACGCCAATGGAGCCTGTCAGGGTTGATGGCTCAGCCCAAATTTGTTGAGCTGCTGCGGCAGCGTAGTAACCGCCTGAAGCCGCGATATCACCCATAGAGGCAACAACGGGTTTTTTTTGACGCGCTTTCATCAAAGCCTGGAAAATTTGATCGGAAGCGAAAGCATCACCGCCAGGCGAATCGATGCGAACTAAGATACCTTGGGTGAACGGGTCGTTAACAGCGTGCTCAATCCACTGAGTGACATCATCCGCGCCGGTTTGTACCCTGGGAAAAAAAAAGGAGGGTGCTGCATGGCCGGCAATGATGGTGCCAACAATCGGTATAATGGCGATTTTGTCTTGCTCGCCCCAGGTCGTCACGTGGGCTTGCTTGTCCAGCGTGCGGAATTGATTTTTTAGCTCGGGCACATCGCTTTCGCTCATCAGGGCGTTCACCAAGCCAGCGGTGAGCGCTTCGTCTGAACTGAGCTCGCCCAAGTCGATTTGTGCTTTCATTTCAGTCGGTGCTTTGCCGGTTTTTTTGGCTAAAGCTTCTACGAAATGTTGATAGCGCTCGTCTAAAATGGCGTTAACAACTTCAACTTCTTCGGCGCCGGGCTCATTTGCTGTAAAAACTCTAGGGGCTGATTTGTAAGCACCGGCATGAACAGCTTGCGCTTCAACGCCAAGTTTATCTAGCCCTTTTTTTGCGTAAACCAGGGTGGTTTGGAATGCATCGAGCTTAACTTCTGCGCCGGGATTTAAATAGATTTTATCTGCGGCTGAAGCCACGTAGTAGGCGACAACGCTGGTGTTATTTAAATACACCACCACTTGTTTGCCACTATTTTTGAGCGCCATTAGACTATTTTTAAGCTCTTCCGCTCGGGCAAAGCCAAAATCTGGGGAGTCTAGATAAACCAAAACGCCTTCAACGGAAGTATCTGCAATCAACCGTTCCAGAGAGTTTAGAAAAAATAAAGGTGAACTTGGCTTGGCAAACAGCTTGGCTGCTAATGAGTCAGGTTTTTGGTCTTCAGTTCCTTTGGAATTGATGTTCAAGCGCACCCATTTTTTCGATGGCACGGTGACACTTTCTTTAGCTTCGCTGGACATCCTAAATCTGCCACCAGCGTAAGCATTCCCTGCCACGGCGCCCATGCCGAAGTGCTCAAAGTTGAAATCTAGGGCGAACATGAAAGATGGCGAACTGTTAATCACCGCTTGCCCAATCAGCGTGACGCCGCCTAGGTCAATGCGCGCGCCGGCAATGGGATCTATGTGATAGCTACCCGACCAAGAATCTTTGGTTGGCCAAAAGCGCGCCTCACCAAAAAAAGTGTAGTCATCGCCAAAGGGCCTAAGACTTAAGCCTACTTGAAATTCTGCCGGCGAGCCAAAGTTGTCGTAAACCTGACGAGAAAGCATGCCGTAGGAAATCCATGGCGCTGGGTAATGCTGCACACCAAATCCAAATAAGAATGGATCCGATGATTCATTGGCATATTGGCGTTGCTTAAACGCCCAACCACCCATCGAAACGCTCCGACCAAAACGATAAGCCAGACCGAGCTGGCCATTCACCAGACCTTTGTCAGTGGCCGAAGTATTGTCCGGCAGTTGAAGCTGCGTCCCAAGTCCAAGCGACAGGCCTTTAAAAAGACTAAATGTTGCAGTGAACTGGGCTTGATGCAAGGCGTCGGGATTGCTCCAGTGGTGAGCATAGCCACCGGCCAGCTCGGAACCGTTGACAAAGGCTAGACCCGCAGGATTGTTGTATAACGACCAAGCATCTTGCCCACTGGCAATCTGAGGGCCAGGGTTTAAAACCCGCTCCGCCACGTCGGCTGTTCGAACTTGCGCGTTCCCGCCGACAGAAAAAAGACAGGTAAGCAGAACAAAACCGACATGGACACGAGTTTTCATGCAAGAGCCTTTAAACGTTCAATGAGTTCAGGGACAATGGTGAAAGCATCGCCCACCAAGCCATAATCGGCCACTTGGAAAATGGGTGCTTCGGGATCTTTGTTAATGGCCACAGTGACTTTAGAGCCTTTCATGCCAGCAACATGCTGAATCGCGCCAGAAATGCCGATGGCGATGTAAAGCTTTGGTGCCACAACTTTGCCTGTTTGACCCACCTGCCAATCGTTTGGAACCCAACCAGCATCGCAAACGGCTCGGCTTGCACCGATGGCGGCGTTCAATTGATCGGCCAGCGGCTCGATTAACTGCTTAAAGCCTTCAGGGCCTTTAAGACCTCGCCCGCCAGATATAACGACGCTTGCGTCGGCTAGCTCTGGACGTTCCGATTTTACTTCTTCGAAGCCGACAAAGCGTGTGGTGGATGGGCCTGGATCGGCGGCGAAATTGCTGACATTGCCTGATGCATTGGCCGCAGCTTGAACAAATTCGGTTGGACGCACAGTAATAACTTGAATTGACGTGCTGAGTGCTACAGTGCCGGTGAGGCCACCTGCCCACATGGGACGTTTGTAGGTTTTGGTGTCTACGACATCTGATATGTCGGAGGCCATCGCCGCATCAAGCCTGGTCGCAACGCGGGGCATCATGTCTTTGCCTGCAGCTGTGGCGGCTGCCCAGATATGAGTGGCACCGATAGATTTGGCGACGTCTGCGATGACTTTAGCGTATGGCTGCGCCACGCGATGTTCAAGACCGTCGTGTTCAGCGTAGTGAACCTGAGAGACGTGTTTTGCAAAGGCATCGGCAATGTGTTTGACATTTTTGCCTAACACCAAGCCATGGACGGTGCCTTCGATTTTCTGAGCGGCAGTGACTGCGCTGAGCGTGGCATTTTTGAGATGGGTTGAATCGTATTCGGCGACAATTAAATGGGTTGCTGACATTAGATCACCTTTTCCACGTCACGAAGTTTAGAAACCAGGGTTTGAACATCGGGCAAGATTTGACCGGCCTGTTTATTCGGCGGCATCTCTAATTTTTGCAATGTGACACTAGGCGTTAGGCTGAGGCCCAAGGAAGACAACTCCCGCTCATCGAGTGGCTTTTTCTTCGCTTTCATGATGCCGGGCAAAGATGCGTATCTTGGCTCATTTAAGCGTAAATCGGTGGTGATGACGCAAGGCATTTTGAGGCTCAGGGTTTCTAGGCCACCGTCTGCTTCGCGGATGACCGTTGCCCATTCGCCTTCGAGCACCACTTTATTGGCTTGGGTTGCTTGACCCAAGTTTAGGCGTTCCGCGACCATTTGGCCGACTTGGTGGCTGTCATCATCGATGGCTTGCTTGCCCATGAGCAGAATATCGGGCTTTTCTTCTCCGAAGATTTTGGCGATGACTTTGGAGATGGAAACACAATCGAGGCTTTCCGTGGTTTTGACCAAAATGCCGCGGTCGGCGCCCATGGCCATGGCGGCCCTGATTTGAGCGGTGCAGTCATCTGTGCCAATCGATAAAACACACGTTTCACCGCCGTGCTTTTCAATAAGCCGCAAAGCCTCTTCGACGGCGATTTCATCAAAAGGATTGGCGATCATGTTAACGCCTTCCGTTTTGATTTTATTGCCCGAAGGGTCGATGGTCAGCTTGGCTGCGTAATCAGGAACACGTTTGACAGTCACTAAGATTTTCATTTGAGTTGTCTCACTTCTTGTGCGGGAGGCAACACGCCCATTTTGGCCTTCAATGCTAAAAGTGCCTCGCTGCTTTTAGCAGGTTGCTCAAGTTTTTTGAACTCTGCCAAGAGGTTGTCGCTGTGAATTTCTTCGGCGAGTTCCGTCGTGGCATCGGCTTCGGCTTCCATTTGACGAATTTTTTCTTCCATACGACCCATGGTTTCAAGGCCGCTGTTAGCGCTTAGGCCCGACATGGTTTCAGTGATGCTTTTTTGAGCTTGAGCGCGTCTGGCTCTAGCGATGAGTAAATCTTTTTCGCGCTTGGCGTCGTCGATTTTCTGACTCAGCTTGGAAAGGCCAGTTTTAAGTGTGTCGACGGATTGTTTTTGGGCGCGCCAGTTTTCTTCGAACCCGGAGGCAAGTCTGACATGCTCTGCTTGGCGCTCGAGCGCTTGGGTCGCTAAGGTGTCGTTATTTTGGCCAACGGCTAACATGGCCCGCTCTTCCCATTCGGATGCTGCTTGCTTTTCTTTTTCGTATTGTTGAATCAGTCGTTTTTCATCGGCAATGGCAACCGCCACCTGGCGCTTGGCTGAAATGAGCTGCTCCTGCATATCCATCAGCGTTTGATTCAGCATCTTTTCGGGATCTTCAGCGATTCCAACCAGATGGTTTAATTGCGATTTGATCATCGTCCAAAAGCGTCTTAAAAAGCCCATAATTAGCGAACTCCTTCAAATAAGAAGCTTTATCTCACCGTTCGAAGTGGCGTGCAAGCTTAAACCGCTGCGCCTGTTCAATGCAGTCTGCCAAGCCAACGCCTCGATAAGGACTGCCTGCGATAAAGAAGTTTGCTGGTAAAGATGCTTCGATAGTCCTTACTTGCGCGGCGTGATCGCTTGCGTATTTCGGATCGGCGTACTTGACAGTGAAGTGCTTTTCTAAAACGGGCCGCCCCCCAGGTTTGAAAAGGTTTTCGATTTCAGTGCGCGCATCGGCAGGGGCGTTTTTGGTGAAGGCTCTGAATAAAACCGTGCCGTCTGGACAACGATTTTTAAACTTCGATGAAACAATGGTGACTGCGCTTATTTTTCGATTCTCGGCTGCAGGCAGCATGACGCCAAATGCATCCAGCGAATGCGCAATATCTTCGCGTTTGTACGCTAAATAGGCGCTAGTCGTTGAGACCGTTCCGAATTGCGGCCAGGAAACGCCAAGTAGCTTCGCTGTTTGCGCCGCAGGCAAAGTCGATAGAACGGCTCGTGCTTTGAAATTTCCTACTTGCCAGTAGTTGTCTGCGTATTTAATTGACGTGATTGGTGTGTTTGGCACGATTCTCTCGCCAAGCTGGCTAGCCAGAGCTTGCGGGAATGCCTGCATGCCATTTTTAAAACTCAAAAACGGTGCAGGGTTGACGTTGGTTTGTGCTCGGTTGCCTAGAAACTCAGTGACGGCTTTGTCTGAATAGTCAGTGTGGTGGAGCTGGCCCTCTCTTAGAATCAGGACACGCCGATTTTGATCTTGGCTTTCGATAATATCGTCGTGTAAACCGATTGCTTTGGCGAGCTCCAAGCATTGAGGTTTTTGATTCATAAAACAGTCAGGGCCGGATTCTAGCAAATACCCTTCCTGCTGATGAGTGCGAATAACGCCGCCTAATTCATTGCTCGCCTCTAATACCCGCAGGTCGCATGCGTCTTTCAGGTAGTATGCAGCCGCGAGCCCGGTGATCCCTGCGCCTAAAATTAAGAGGTCGGACGTTTGACAGATGTGACGTGGTGACATGATCCCTATAAATCTCATATGTTTTTTGAATTCGACGACTTTGACGTTCGGGAACGTTTTTTCGCTATCGAAGAAAAAGTTCAAAAACTTAAACATGTATTAAACAAAAAGCACCATGAGTTTAATCATCAATTTCGGGATATGTGTAGTCGGGCCTATGTGCTTCACGATTCTGCTCTAGATGGACAGGTGATAAATGTAGAAGACATTCATCTGGCTTTCAACGCGCAGGTTCGGCCATCTACTTTCAAAAACCGAATCATGCACGAGATTAAAAACCATCGGCGCCTGTTTCAGGAGATGTGCCTGGTCCCGCAAGAAGTGCGCTCTGAACACGAGATATATCAGCCCAACACGGTGAGATTTGAAGATGTCATCAAACTGCATCTAGAGCTCTATCAAAACGTGGGTAAACGCGATCAAGGCGCCTTCAGACGCATTATCCCCCTTCACGGAACCTATCTGCACGAGCTGATTGAGCCGGGCCTAATCAAAGTTCGGCTACAAGATTTGTGCGCTCAAACAGAACACCCAGAGTTCAGAGCACAACATCCGGTTAATCAAGCCGTGATATTCCACCGTCAGTTCATGTCGATTTTCCCTTTCTCAGAAGGTTCCGGAAAAATCGGCCGGCTTTACATGAACAGCTTCCTCAAACAAGGCGGCTACGGCTCCGTAATTATCCACGGCAGTGAAAGACAGCGATATTACGAAGCCTTAAGAGAAGGGCAGGAACCGCTAAGGGAATTCCTTCTAGATAGCATGGATTCAGCACTCGAGTCTCAACTGAAATACGCTAGAGAGACGGTATAACCTGGACCATCGGCGGCCGCTGCGCGGCCTTGATTGTCCAGGCTGCTGAGTAGGATCGTGCCCGTTGGGCCCTCCAACATGTTTTGCCTTCCGGCCCGGAGGGCTGGAAAATACCCCAGGTAGCCTAGGTTGGAGCGAGCGTAGCGAGCGCAGGCCTAGGGTAGGCATCCGCCCCTCCCATATATGAGCTCTGAAAGAGCGCTCTAGTCTAGCAAATACTCTTCGTTAAATTTGACATTTGAATTTTTTAAAAACTGGACAAGTTCGTCCTTGAAGCTTGCTTTTTGGTGATGAAGTTCCTGCTCTTTGATATATCGCTGGACCTTCGGTAGCTGAGATTGGCTTACAGAAAAAACGCCATAACCAGTTTGCCAAGCAAAATGCGTTAAACTTTGATCCCTTTTTTTAATCCATTTAGAAGTTGCTGTTTTTAATATCTCCACTAATTTTGACAATGTTAATGTTCGCGGGAGCGTTAGTAAAATGTGGACGTGGTCGCTTACTCCGCCAACTTCATATACGTGAGAATTATTATTTTTAGCAACCGTGGCAAGATACCGGTGGCACTCATGACGAATTTCGGGCGACAACCAAGGCGTGCGTTCCTTGGTGCTAAAAATAATATGTAATTTTACTGACGCCAATGATTGAGACATAGCGTTTAATAGAACGTTGAGAGGAAATTTGGCTTCTATGTCACTCTTTCAGAGCTCATATATAGGAGGGGCGAATGCCTAACCTAGGCCTGCGCTCGCTACGCTTGCTCCAACCTAGGCTACCTGGGGTATTTTCCAGCCCTCCGGGCCGGAAAGCAAAACATGTGCGAGGGCCCGAAGGGCACGATCCTACTCAGTAGCCCGGACAATCAAGGCCGCGCAGCGGCCGCCGATGGTCCGGGTGACGGCACGACGGAATTGTTGGGCGCACCCCATGGGCGTGGTTGATGACACGATTAAAATCGGGTGCGCCCTCTCCCGATTTTGGCTAGCCAAAATCTCCCTCTCCCACGAAGTGGGAGAGGGTTTAGGGGCGTTTTAATATTTTTAAATGGGGTGTCTTTAGGATTCTAGATTCTACGCCGGGTCGGTCTAGTTTTAGCCCCTTTTCTAAAAGGGTCTGACTTTCTTTCTCTTGCCCCTGCAGGTGGCGCAAACAAGCGAGTTCGCACAGGCAAAAGGGATCCTTCGGCTCTAACTGCAAGGCCCGAGCAAGTGCATTGTTTGCCTCTGTGTAAAAGCCTTGTTGCAGATAGCAGCTGCCTAGTTGAAACCAAGCGGCTTGCTGCTCAGGATCTTTAAGTGTTGCGCGTCGAAATTCAGACACGGCTTCTTTAAATTGCCCCGTTTGCAATAAGGCGCAGGCTAACTCGTAAGATGCGGCTGCATCATTAGGAGCCGCTTGAGTCGCAATTTGCAGTTGTTCAATCGCTTCGCCCATATGGCCCCCGGCCATAAGCGACATGCCGAGATTTAGGTGAACTTCGGGAAAGCTGGACGCTGACTGGCCAGCATGCCGGTAAGCTGCGATGGCCATGTCGCTGGCGTAGTTTGATAGAAAGCAGCCGAAGTTGTAATGAATGGTGGAGTCGTCTGGTGCGAGTTCTAAAGCTCGGATGTATAATTTGAGGGCTTCTAAATGTTGGCCGCGCTCAGCGTAGACGTTTGCAATATTATCGTAGGGTGGAGCGAATTCAGGGTCATGCACGATGGCTTTTTCGAACTCACACAACGCTTCGGCCTCCCAGCCTTTGAGGGCTAGTTCGATGCCTCGTTCGTTGTGTCTTTCGCTTGCCTTATTCGCCATAGGTGTGTGCTTTGACTAGCAGGGATTCAAACAGCGTTAGCATGATACTTGCAATAGGTACCGCCAACAATGCTCCGAAGATGCCGAAGAAGTGTTCTCCGGCGACCAGCGCCAAAACGACAATGACCGGATGAATTTGGGCGGTTTTGCCTAAAATCTTCGGGTTTAAAAAGTTGGCTTCTAAGAAATGAATCCCAGCGATCCATAAAAGCGCTAACACGCCAGTCCATAGAGAGGTTAGCATCGCCACCAGGGCAATCGGAACCGTGCTGATAATGCTGCCAAAAATAGGTATCAAGCTGAATAGTCCTGCCAACGTGGCTAAAATCAGCGCGAATTTCACTTTAAGTAAGAGTAGTCCAATCAGAGTCAAAACCGCATTGACCACGCAAATAATCAGCTGACCTCGCACAACGCCCGCCAGGCCTGAGTCCACCTTCGCTAAAAACTGCTCGAATGCTGGTCTTGCATTGCCGGTGACCATACCCATGGCGAAGATTCGGATGCGGCCGGTATCTACCAAGATAAAGCCAGCGATCATGAGCACTAGGATTAAGTTGAAGAAGAAGCCAAACACGCCTTTCACTAAACTTTGCAGTTCGAACACAATGTTGGAGGATTGCGCTTTGATAAACTCGGACAGGTCGGTCAAAGAGTTGTGTAACAATTGGACTAAATCGATTTCCTGAAACGGCAGGTGATAATATTGCAGGTAATATTCAATGCGGTTGGCAAATTCCTGAAGATTGGTTTCGCGCAGTTCGTTCAAGGCTTCCGTAGCCGTTTTCGCTAGGCGGACCAACTCTTGATAGAGTTCAGGTAAAAACAACGTTGAGAACAGATAAACAAAAACGCCGATGCAGCCGTAAATAATCAGTACCGCCACAAAGCGAGGAATCATACGGCCTCGAATCCGTTTGTGGTTGATGCGGGTGACCAACGGGTCCAAAACATAAGCGAGCAAGATTGCCAAAGCGAATGGCAACAGCACCTCGCTGAGCAGAAAAAGGCCTACTACGATCGCAAACCATAGCGCCGCTAAAATTAGAACTTTTTGATTTTTCTTAAAGTAGTCCATTGCTCTATTACCTTTTGAAGCCTGTCTGCCAACCAGAGGCTAGCATGGGGTGTTGCAGCACTAATTTCAATCCCATGCTGAATAGGGCCCATATAATCGGGTGTGTTGCCCTGAATGGTTTTAAAAACGCCGCCAGATGCGATTAAAATTGCTACTGGCGCGCAAGTGTCCCAAAGTTTAATGCGCCTGCCTGAACTGATATATGCATCGGCTTTTCCGTCCACAATCAGAGCAATTTTTAGTCCAACTGAACTTTTTTGAATAATTTTTGAGATAGGCAGCGAACTTTCGAGAAAATCTAGAAATTCAGAGCGATGGTGGTGGCTCGCGGCCAGTGTAGGGCCTGTGGCTGAAATCTGCCTCAGCTGAACATTTAAGCTGTGAATGCTTCCATCGGCTTCAACGCGCTCGGCACTTTCTCCGTCTGTGCGCCATAGAATGCCTGTTGCGGGCTCGAACACGATGCCTAAAACCGGCTGGTTGTTTATGCAAAGGCCTATCATCACCGAGTATTCGGCGCCGCCAGCGGCATAGTCTTTGGTTCCGTCAATCGGATCGATAAACCAGATTCGGTGCGCTTCGGGCACCAACGAGCCAGCGACGTAGCTCTCTTCACTGATAATTAAATCATCTGGGAAGCTTTGCTTAAGGCCTTCGCAAATGATTTGGTCTGCCTGTAAATCGCCTTCCGTGACAGGGCCCTCAAAGTTATCTTTATAACGGGCAACGCCCAAGTGTTGAAGTTTTAGGGCGCGCTCGCCCGCTTGACGCGCTAATTGCTCAGCGATTTTTAATTCGATTGAAAGCGTCATGATGCTTGTATTCCACTTGTGAGATAGAGTTACAATAAGCCCATGTATTTGGATTACTTTGGGCTTTCGGAAGAAGCGTTTACCATGACGCCGAATCCGCGCTTCATCTATTGGACTAAGCAACATGAGGCTGCTGCAGAGGCACTGGCCTATGGCATTCATGGTCGCAAAGGCTTTTTAATGCTGACTGGCGAAGTTGGGACTGGCAAGACCACCATCTGCCGAGAAGTCATCGGTAGGCTGCATGAAAAGACAGACACGGCGGTCATCTTAAATCCGCTCCTTTCAACCACTGGTCTGCTGAAAGCAATTCTTGCTGATTTTGGCTATAGCCGCCAGGGCGAGTCTAACGAAGAAATGGTCGAGCAATTAAACAGCTCCCTTTTGGAAAAAGCCAGCAGCGGCCACAACGCGGTGCTTTGGATTGACGAAGCACAGAATTTGTCATTCGAGGCGCTAGAGGCCATTAGGCTTCTATCGAATTTAGAAACAGACGACAAAAAGCTTTTGCAAATCGTGCTGGTTGGCCAGCCAGAGCTGGAAAAGCTGTTGCAGGAGTATCGTTTAAGACAGTTAAACCAACGCATTAGCATTCGCCAGCGCCTGGGTTCTCTGACTTTTGAAGAGCTTTCTGAGTACATCAAGCATCGGCTATTTGTTGCTGGCGATAGAAAGAACGTCGATTTCGATCGCCGGGCCATCAAGTATATCTATAAATATGCCAAGGGCTCACCGCGTATGACCAACATGCTTTGTGACCGAACACTTTTAGCTGCGTATTCCAAGCGTACCCGCAGCATTGACCATCGATTGGTAAAAGAAGCTTTTTACGATTTAGGATGGAGATAGCGCTATGTCGGTTATTCTGAATGCTTTAAAACATCGCCAAACGCCCGCCCAGCAAAAGCAGGGTTATACTTGGTCAACGGCGCACCGGCCCTCTCGTGGCTTTCCCGCTAAGATTCTGGTGGTAGGGCTATCTGCTTTCGCGTTAGCTTCAGGGCTTGGCGCTGTTTGGATGCTGGCGTCTAAACGCCCCGTAGTTATTAAAACTGCTGTCGCACCAACGCCGCAGGTGAAACCGATCGAGCGAAATTTCGAACAGGAAGCCAGCCAAGCTTTTGAACGTGCGGACTACAAGACAAGCATTGAGCTCTTCAAGCAAGCTCTGATTAAATCACCTGAAGACGCGACTTTGCTAAACAATTTGGGCCTGGCGTTTGTAAAAAACGGCCAACTCCCAGAGGCCGAGTCGTCTTTCTTTAAAGCCGTCGCTTCAGACAGTGGCTGCAGTTCTTGCTATAATAACTTGGGCGATTTAGAGATGCGCCGCGGCTCATTAGACGATGCTGAGCTGTATTATCAAAAAGCAACGAAATCAGATCCAAACTACGCAGACCCACATTTTAACTTGGGCGTATTGTATGAAAAAATGGTCGATACTGAATCAGCCATCGGCTCCTACGAGACTTTCTTGGCACTCTCAAAAGACCGCAAATCCCCGATTGTACGTCAAGTGCGCAACCGATTGAAAAAGCTGCAAACTGAACAGGGTTAGTTGGTGGACTATTTACTGGTAAAGAAAGCAGGCCACTTTTCGATTGGTGCCGATTGAGATGAGCTCGGGCTCTTTCTGTGAGCATACGGGCATGACGTAAGGACAGCGCGTGTGAAATTTGCATCCTGAAGGCGGATTGATGGGGCTTGGGATTTCGCCAGTTAGGCGGATACGTTCTTTCGCTTGCCCTGGGTGAATACTGGGAACAGCGCTCAATAGAGCTTTAGTATAAGGATGTTTGGGCTCATCGAAAAGCTCTTTGGAAGGCGCTATCTCTGCAAGGTTGCCTAAATACATGACAGCGATTCGCGTTGAAATATGTTTCACGATCATTAAATCGTGAGCGATAAACAGATAGGTTAGACCGAGCTTTTCTTGCAAATCTTGAAGCAAGTTCACAATCTGAGCTTGGATCGAAACATCGAGTGCAGAGACAGGCTCGTCGCAAACAATAAATCTCGGCTCAACGGCTAGGGCTCTGGCAATGCCGATGCGTTGCCTTTGACCGCCGGAAAACTCGTGGGGGTAGCGCTGCAAGACTTCAGGTCTGAGGCCGACCAATGATACAAGTTCAGCAATGCGCTCCTCGCGCGCTTTCTTTTCAGGAAACAGGCCATGGATTTGGAGCGCTTCTCCAATGATATTGCCAATGGATAGGCGAGGATTCAAAGACGCGTACGGATCTTGAAAAATAATCTGCAAGTTGCGCCGGATTGGCCTTAATGCACCGGAGCCTAGGTGCGTAATATCTTGTCCTTCGAACTCGATTTTGCCAGCCGTGGGTTGGTAAAGTCTTAAAATACAGCGTCCGAGGGTTGATTTGCCGCAACCGGACTCACCAACCAAACCCAAGGTTTCGCCTTTGGAAATCTCGAAGCTAACGCCATCTACAGCTTTGACAACATTGTCGCCGCTGGGAAAGTGCATTTTAAGATCTGTGATATTCAGCATGCGCCTTTTTAGTCCTAGTATGGGTTATAGCAACGAAGCCAATGATTAGGCGCTTGCTCGGTCAATTCAGGTTCTTTCTCTTTGCAGACTGCCAACATATGAGGGCACCGATCTTGAAAGCGACAACCCTGAGGCAGGTTTAGCAGATTTGGTACCAAGCCCGGAATGGTCTGCAAGCGGCCGCCTTCATGGTGACTGCCAGGGACTGAACTCAGCAGGCCAACAGTGTAGGGGTGTTTTGGTGTGGCAAAAATCGTTTTCGCATCTGTCTTTTCGACGACGCGCCCAGCGTACATGACCACCACCTGCTCGCAGGTTTCTGCGACTACGCCGAGATCGTGGGTAATGAGCAAAATGCTCATGCCCATTTCTTTTTGTAGCTTGAGCATAAGTTCCATGATCTGCGCTTGGATGGTGACATCTAATGCGGTCGTTGGTTCGTCCGCTATTAATAAATCTGGTTTGCAGGCGAGTGCCATAGCAATCATGACACGTTGTCGCATGCCGCCTGACAGTTGATGCGGATAAGCGGCAGCCCGTTCTTTAGGCGAGGGGATACCAACCAATGCGAGCAGCTCGATGGCTTTGGCTAAGGCATCTTGATACTTGAGCTTTTCATGCAGGCAAATGGCTTCTGCGATTTGATTGCCGATGGTGAACACGGGATTGAGCGAGGTCATCGGCTCTTGAAAAATCATAGAGATGCGATTGCCGCGAAGCTGCCTCATGGCTTCTTCGGGAAGATCTAATAGATTTGTTTCGCCATAAACAATTTTGCCGGCAGCATATTTTCCAGGCGGCGTTTTGATAAGCCGCATAATGCTTAAAGCGGTGACGCTCTTGCCGCAGCCGGACTCTCCTACAAGGCCCACGGTTTTGCCTTCAGGGATTTCGAAACTCACACCATCGACCGCGCGCACAACGCCTTTGTCGGTCTTAAATTCAATGGTGAGATTATCTACGGAACAATTGCTCATCGAAGTTCCCTTGGTTAATTTGCGCGTCCTGGCTGGTGAGAGTCATGGAATGTTCGCTGCCTTTATAACGAGCAGTAATATCAAAGCGTTTTGGGAAATCTTTATATTCGACTCGATAGATTAATTCGCCTTCGGCGTCCCTGAATTCGCGGGTTAGGATTTCAAAAGTTACTGGATCAATCGTTAAACTAAGCGTTTGACCGGCTCGGTATGCCAGTTGTAAACTGCCATTTTCGCTGCTGACAGTTCTTATGTCCGATTTTTTGACTGAGATAGAACGCAGCAATACATCGGCCAAATCTTCGGGCGATAGTGCCATGTTCAAGATTTCGTCCAAGCTGTAATCAGAAGCACCGTATAGTTTTTTGCCATCGTAGGTCACCACGCGGGCGGGTTGACCAAAGAACGAAGCAATCGAGAGGTAAAGATATGCAGGTTTTTTGGCGATGATATCAAGGTCAACGCTGCCTAACATACGTTTAAAGCCGCTGCCGCGTAGTTTGTAGTGTCCAATGACTTGCTTAGTTTGCGCGCAAGCAGCTTGTGCACCAGTCAAAATCTCATAAGGGTCTGTGGGGAGGTGTTTGTTTGGCATTCGGTGATGACATCCTATCGTTACAACAATTAGAATGAGTGTAAACATGGGGCGCATCAGGCAAGTGTCGCATGGCCAGAGCCCTTGAGCAATCCCTAAACCCATGCTAGAAATGTGGTCTACGGAGGATTATCATGTCGACGGTATCACAAGTTTTCGAAGAGATGAAACAACGCCTGACCCCGGAAAAAGCACAGAAGATCAATGCGAGCTATTTGTTTGACATTGGTGGTGAAGGCGGTGGCAAGTGGCATGTCGACTTGACCAAAAAGTCTGACTGGATTGTAAATACTCCAGATGACGCTGCTGCGCAGTGTGTCATCAGTGTTCCCAAAGGCGAAGATTGGGTTTCTATTGCTTCAGGTAAGATGAACCCGACCATGGCATTCATGCAGGGCAAAATAAAAGTGAAGGGAGATATGGGCTTAGCCTTGAAACTCCAGGCCCTCCTTGCCTAAACTTAAGAAGCATATATAGTGCTAGGCTTAACTTAAGGGGATTCAAGTGAAAAAAAACCGCTTCTTTTTACCCTTAGGCCTTGTGTTATTCATCTGTTCGCTCGGTTTAGGATTGTATTTTGTTTGGCAGGAACAGGGTCTAAGTTTAAAGCAGGCTGAGTTGTCTCAGAATGGTCCATCAATGGAAGTGCCATTTGGGATACGGTTGACTGATAAGGTCAATCCAAGAGAGACATTATCTGATGCATTGTCGCGCCAGGGTTTCTCTGGCCAACAAATTGCTGAATTGGTTAGTGTTTTAGGTGAGCAACTCAATCTAAAAGCCATTCGGGCTGGCGACGTATTGATTACTGAGAAAACTGTTCAATATGCTCAAGCCGCAATGGCCTATGCATCTTTTGAATTAGTCAGGCAGGAAGCTCATGGTCTGCCCGTGCGTTATCGCGTGGACCGTAATGAATTTGGCCGCCTGCGTGCGGGCCGCATTGAAATTCCGGTGACGCAATCCAAGACCGTTTTAAGCGGCCGAATTTCCTCTAGCTTGTATGAAAGTATTATCTCTGCTGGCGGCGATCCGGCCCTGGTAAACCGCTTTTCAGATCTTTTTGGCTGGCAGCTCGATTTCTATCGTGAAGCCCAAAAAGGCGATGTTTTTAAAATGATCGTGGAGAGTCGTTATGCAGACGGCCGGCGTGTGGGTTTCGGGCGTGTGCTCGCAGCGGAATACACCAATTCCGGTAGAACATATCGAGGTTTTCGCTTTGAAGCAGCAGACGCGCAGTTTCAAGGATTTTTTGATGAACTCGGCGCATCCATTGAAAAGGGTTTTTTGAAAAACCCAATGTCTTTGACTCGAATCACTTCGCGCTACGGGCAACGGTTTCATCCGGTGTTAATGCGCGCCAAAAAGCATAATGGCGTTGATTATGGCGCGCCAACTGGTACGCCGTTTTGGGCCATCGCCGATGGTGTGGTGCTTGAAGCCAGGTATTCTCCAACAGCTGGCCGCATGGTGCGCATTAAACACCGTGGTGGCTATGTAACCGAATACTTCCATGCCTCTCGAATCGCACCAGGCATTCGCCCTGGTGTGATGGTGAAGCAAAAGCAAGTTGTAGGATATGTAGGAACGACTGGCAGAAGCACCGGCCCTCACCTTCATTTTGGCATGATGCTGAACAAGCAGTATGTCGATCCAGGTAGGCAGCGCTTCCCGGCAGGTCAGGCTTTGCCACCTGTGTTGGTTAACAGATACAAGGCTCATATTAAGCCTTTGATTGAAGAGCTCAAAAAAATTGAAGTTTCTTGAAAGGCATTTAGCTAAGCAAGCTGTCAGGCGTTATTTTGATGCCGAAGGCTTTATCGAAATAGACTCGCCTATTTTGATAAGATCAAATGCCGTTGAAGCCTTTATTGACCCCATTTGGGTGGGCGCTCAGGAACTCAGAACCAGTCCTGAGCTCTATCACAAACGTTTACTTGCTCGGGGTTATAAGAGGATCTACGAGCTAGGCCATGTCTTCAGAGATGAGGCTGAAGGGCGTATTCACTTGCGCGAGTTTAGCCTGCTGGAATGGTATCGGGCTGATGCTGAACTCATAGATTTGATTGAGGATTGCCAAAAGTTGTTTTTTGCCGTTGCGCCGAATCTGTTTAATCGGCCATTTGAAGTTCAAAGCTTGCAAGAGCTTTGGCTGCAACATGCAAAAATCGATTTGGCGCTGGCGCTTAGTAACGACAACTTGGTTGAGGTTGTCTTGGGCGCTGGATTCGTTTTAAGAGAGCAGGCGGATTTTGCAGATGCTTTCCATCATGTGATGATGGTGGCCATTGAGCCTTGCATTGGTTTAGACGCACCTTGTGTGGTGACACGCTGGCCTAAGGAAATGGCCGCTCTCTCTAGGCTTTGTGAAGATGATAATCGCTTTGCGGAGCGGTTTGAGATTTATTTTCGAGGTGTTGAGCTTGCCAATGCGTTTTTGGAGCTTACTGATTCCCTGGAGCAAAGGAACAGATTTGAGTCAGAACAGCAAACACGTATTCAGCTCGGTAAAAAGGCGTCTGAGTTAGATGAGGATTTTTTGAAAGATCTAGACTCTATGCCGCCTGCAGCAGGTATTGCAGTCGGTTTTGACCGCTTAATGATGTTTGCGTGCGATGCCAGCAACATTTCCCAGATCTGCCAATTTTAAAAAAAAGTTGAATCGAAATAGCCTTTCGGGGTATCCGTAACTGTACAAGATGTCACAACAGGGTGACATTTACTTGGGGGTACGAATGCGCGTAAAAACGTGGACAGGCTCTATGATGCTAGTCATTTCTTCTTTGAGCCTACCTGCTTTTTCTCACTCAAATACTGAAAGAATTATCGTTCGATTCAAGCAAGGAATTACACCGTTTGCTTCGGATGAAATCCATAGAAATCTAGGAATAAAATCGGCAAAAAAATTATCCAATATTAATTCAATTGAAGTACTCGAACTGCCCAGCGACATTTCTGCTCAAAATGCCGTGAAGCTATATAAAATGAATCCAAACATTTTATACGCTGAGCCAGATTACCATATCCGTGTTGACCCCGTTGAAGGCGCGACTCTGACGCGCTCGGAAGTGCAATACGCCAAACAATGGGCTTTGCAAAATGATGGCCAAAAGGTCGGCAAATATGTTGGTATACAAGATGCTGATATCAATGCCCCCGAGTCATGGGAGCTCACCAAGGGCGACAAAGATGTGGTGGTAGGTGTTATCGACACAGGTATTTTCTATACTCATCCGAACTTGAAAGATAACATCTGGGTAAACCCAGGCGAAATTGCGGGCAACGGCATTGACGATGATAACAACGGTTTCAAAGACGATATCCATGGTATCAATACCGTGGAACGCTCAGGCGATCCTCTAGATGACAACGGACATGGTACCCACTGTGCGGGCGTTATTGGCGCATCAGGAAAAGCAGATGACGGGACTTTTGGCGTTAATCAGAAAATCTCCATTGCGGGTTGCAAATTTTTAGATGGCGATGGTGGCGGCAGAATGAGTGATGCACTTATTTGCTTGGATTATTTCGCCAAATTAAAAGCTCGCAAAAAAGATCCTGTTAACTTAGTAGCCGTAAACGCTTCCTGGGGCGGCGGTCGTTATTCTGAAGCCATGCTCGATGCCATTAAAAAGCTACGCGATTTAGGCGTCTTGTTTATTGCTGCTTCTGGTAACGATAGAGAAAATAACGATGAAGTTGACAGCTATCCTGCTGATTACAAATTGGACAATATTATATCTGTGGCTGCAACCAACAATAAAGACGAACTTGCTTACTTTTCGAACTATGGCAAACACACCGTCCACGTAGGTGCTCCTGGCATGGATATTTTGAGTACCTATCTTGATGATCAATATAAGATCTTCAGTGGCACTTCGATGGCAACACCTTATGTCACTGGCTTAGTGGGTTTGCTAAAATCTAAAGACCCAAGCTTAGACTGGAAGCAATTACGCAACTTGGTTTTGACTGGTGGAACACCTTTAGATAGTTTGAAAGACAAGACCATCACCGGCCGACGCATTCGTTCAGCCGACAGTCACGGCATCGGATCTTTAACTTGCGTCAATCAACGTGCTCGCGCTCGAATCTTGCCCGCAAGCGATAAAGTTTCCGTGAAAGTTGGTGAAAACGTTGATTTCTTCGTTATCGATATTAAATGCGCTGGCGTTGAATCCAAACCAAGCATGGCTGTCAACATGGGCCGCACAGTCGAGTTTGTTGATCGTCAAGGAACAGGCAACTATTCCGCTGTTTGGACGGCAGATGCGCCCGGTAGCTATACTTTCGACCTTGGTGCAGGCGATAAGGTTGACGTAGAAGTTAGAGACTAACAGCCAATTTTGTACGTGGGCCAATATATTCCGCATGAAACACATGCTGATTATATTGGCTTTTTTGCTGTCTGCTTGTGGAAATTTGAACGCTCCGGCTATGGATACGGCCACAAGCCAAGCCGCCATTATTCTTGGTAAAAAGTGCTTGGAAGATGAGTTTCCAAGCTCAGTTGAAATTTGGGCAGAAGCGATCGTTGACATGCCGCCCATCGGCACAAGGCACATCTCAAGCTTTTTATGCGGTGGTACTTTAGTCAAATCGAATGTGGTGGTGACAGCGGCTCACTGCCTTTTAGAATCGTCGCTCACTCGAGGCATGGGTACGGTGCAGTATATTCGCTATGGCATTGTGACCGATCTAGATCTGCGTGAGGCCAAGCGTTTGAAAAAGCCTTCCCTGGATATTGTTTGGGCTAAAGACTGGACAGCGCATGAGGGTTATCCAAATGAGAAAGTTGAAAAAGGCCTTAAAAAAGGCGATGATATTGGCGTTTTAATTTTATCAGAGCACATGAAATTGCCCGTTACGCCTTGGCTAAAGCATGATGAGAAAGATTTGCTGACCTTGGAAATGCCTGCCTACATCGTTGGCTGGGGCCAGCAAAATGTAGACACCGATAGCCAAGACCCTGCCACAATATCAAATAAGATGTGTGCGGTGAGCAACATCCATGAACTGGGCGAATTTGAACTGCAGATTGGTGCGGGGGAAGATACACCTAGAAAATGTCATGGTGATTCAGGTGGTGCGACCTACATTAAGGTTAAAGACGGCAGCTATCGGTTGGTTGGCGTAACATCGCGATCTTACGGGGCAATTGGCTGTGCCGAAGGTGGCGTTGATACTCGAATTGACGCTTACGACCAATGGCTTCAGAAACAAATTAATATGATATAATAAATCATGGGTTATAAAATCTCTTCAGGAATGTCGACCCAGTTAAACCCTTTCGGGCCAGACTGGTCAGGACCGGTAAGCGGCTCCCAGGCTACATCCTTGGGAGACCAGGTCGAAGATTCTTTATTTGGTAAGAAAAAGCCCCCGCTTTTAGATGAAGACGAGTTCCCCGATGCCGCCCAAGTGCTCGCTAAGCTTGACAAATATCGCCGCAAAATCGTCCATCTCATGGGCGATGTCGAAGAAGATTATAGATTGCAGCTGGCGGATGGCACCATTGCCATGATTGACGCTCATGGCACCATTATGATTGGCATTCGTTTTTTGATGAAGTTCAAAGACAGAATGGAAGTCCTGGTTGGGGCCATCGGCCATGAAATCGGCCATAGGCCTCAGCGATGGGCAGAGTATAAGCAACAAAAGCCGCTCAATGTCGCTGAGCTTCAAAAACTGTGCCGCTACGAGGAGACCCGCGCCGACTTATTTGCCGGTCGCGCGCTCGCTGAGTTAGGCATGAGCTGCGAGCCGATGATTACTTTCCTAAAAGACATGGAAGAAGGTCCTCATCCAGAATACTTTCCAGCTAAAATGCGAGCAGATGTCATCAGAGAAGGCTTTAGAGAACAGGCTGGCAAAGTAAAAACGAGGCAAAAACTCTGGCCTGAACTGGAGAAAATTGCCCCCAGGGGCCATATCGGTGATTTCTAACCAAGATTTGCATTGTTAACGTTGACGCATTCGCCCATTCAAGTCTAAATATAAACATGATTGAATTCTGGCCATTATACGTTGCCGCATTTGTTGTTTGTTTTATTCTTCTTCCGCTTACTTTCTTCACCGTCCGCCAGCAAAAATCCTCTGCGATTGAGCGTTTCGGCCGTTTTGTTCGATTCGCTGGCCCAGGCTTGAACGTCAAAATTCCTTTAATCGAGAACATCGCTCGCACCATCGATTTGCGGATCCAGCAGATGGTCGTAGAAGTTGAAACCAAGACCAAAGACAACGTATTTGTACGCGTTCACATTGCGGTTCAGTACTTTGTCCTGCAAAGCCGTTTGGTTGATGCTTTCTATAAGCTCAGCGATCCGGGCTCTCAGATTGAATCCCACGTGCTGGATATCGTTCGCGGCCAGGTGCCGAAAATGGATCTGGACCATGTTTTTGAAAATAAAGATTCCATCGCGATTGCCGTCAAGGAAGAGTTAACTGAATCCATGACGGAATTCGGCTATGGCATTCAAACAACCTTGGTGACAGAAATTGATCCGGATCAAAAAGTGAAATCCGCCATGAACGATATTAATGCGGCTCAACGCGAGCGTATCGCAGCCAACGAACGCGGCGAAGCAGAGCGTATTTTGGTTGTTAAACGCGCCGAAGGCGATGCGCAAAGCAAAGCGCTACAAGGTCAAGGCATTGCGAATCAACGAAAGGCGATTATCGAAGGCTTGCAGCAGTCCGTTGATATTTTCCAAAAAGCCATACCAGGAACCACTGCAGATGATGTGATGAAACTGGTGTTGATGATCCAATATCTTGATACGCTCAAAGACATCGGCTCCAGCGGAAAGTCGAGTACGGTATTTTTGCCGCACTCCCCAGGCGGCCTCACCGATTTGATGCAACAAATTAGCACGGCAGTGATGTCTGCGAACAAGGTCGCATGAAGACTGGATCCCGCATCAAGTGCGGGATGACAGTAGGTGAGTTGCGCCTAATCGCGCTACGGCCATGATGGTGTGTTGAGGATTCACGCCCAAGTTGGTCGGAAAGATGCTGCTATCCAGCACGTAGACGCCCGGACAGCCGTGTACTTCGAAGTTGGTATTCACAACACTTGTTGTAGGATTCGGCCCCATTCGGGCGGTGCCGAATAGGTGTGAAGCCATCATGCTATAATGCCTTGGATCTAAGGATGCCGTGTCCCAATGGCGAAGATCGTCTGATGATTTGAGAGGTGGCATGCCATGCACGCAGGGCCAGACTTCTTTGGCGCCCACAGCAAACATCATTTCACTTAGCTTTTTATAGCCATCTCGCATGGCACGCATATCTTCGAGCGCCGGTGTGTATCGAATAAAGTCCTTGCCAAACACGCTTTTGACGCTGCCTTTGGCCTTTGCTTTCACGATCACTGCCCAGTTGAGAATCTTTTTATAATCCATCAGGGCATCGACCAATCTCTGGCCGACGTAGGGTAGGCGGGCAGCCAGCAACTCGGGAGGCAGGGACAGCGCTTCGAGTTTAAATCCGTGGCTCTGAACAAAATGAGTGCTGTTATACCCCTGAGTTGCACCGGTTTGCATGGAGATATCATGGTCAAAACGACCAATGATCGAGCTTCCGGGATGTACCTGAAAGTGATTGCCTAAAGCTGCGAGTTTAACGCCACTGCGCCTTAATATGCCAGGCGTTTGAATGGCACTAGCCGCTACGATCACGCCACGTTTTGCGTGAACGCGTAAGTTTGTCGCTTCGACCACGCGGTCTTTGGTGATTCGAAGCGCTTTGGTAGAAGTATAAATGCGGGCGCCATTTTTCAGTGACTCAGGAATGAACGTGATGTTCATGGTCATTTTTTTGCCGCTGCGACAGCCGGTTAGGCAGCTCGCGGTTGCATCACAGCCTGAGTCGTAACGTCTGATGCGTTGCGCACCGAAATCAAGCTTGTCGGCCGCGAGGCCGAACAGACTATTATGTTTACCCAGATTTTCGCCGACAGGGGTCACCGTGAGCGCTTTATCTAATGCATCAAAATGTGGCTCAAGTTGCTTGGAACTCAAAATGCCTTTGAGCCCGAAATCTCGTTCCCATTCATCGAAAACCGCTTCTGGTGCTCGCCAAGCGATGGCTGAGTTCACCGTGGTGCTGCCGCCTACACATCTGCCTTGGATGACTGGAAATACCGCTCGGCCGTTGGCAACTTGACCGCCAGTGTCTCGAAACAGCGTTTTCATAGCCGGAAAAACATCGACGCCAAAATCTTTGGTCTGGACCCAGCGACCTTCTTCCAAAATAATGACGGAAAAGCCAGCGCTAGACAGCATCTGAGCGGCCGTACCACCCGCCGCGCCTGAGCCAATAATTACATAGTCAGCACTATCTTGATGGGGTTTAAACAGCGCGCCTCCATCCACAATACTGCCTTCCGGGAAGTGGGATGGGTGGTCTGCGAACCTCATTTCTTGTTTGCCAAAATTTGGTGAACTCTGGTGGTACTGGTATGCAAGAAAGTGCCATTCATTTTGATCATCAGGGCCAATTGCCTCTGTAGGTAAGAGTTGCTTTGGAAGAGTTCTTCTAAGATCGCTGCCCGCTTTTCGATGGTTACGCCGCCTAAAGTCTTTAAAGCTCTGAACTTCCACAGGGGTGATAGTCCGATCAACCAAAGCGAAGCTCTGAGTCCAAAGTTGCCGGGGAAAGTCATGCTGGCATGCATGTCGTCTACAAATGCTTGCGATTCGGCGCTACCTACCGTGGTGAATTCGCTATTTTTTTCGGGCGCAAAAAATAAAGCTTCGGTTGCTGCTTGGCCCCAGGCTGCTTCAAAGGCAAACAGTGTTTTTTTTGGCTTAACAAATGCGAGGACTTCACGCTGGCGTCTGAAAATCAGCATTGGGATTTGAATGGCTGCTTTGAGATCACCCAGCTGGGCTTTGGCCAAGCATTCGCCGAGTCTGGCTGCGAGTCGGTTCATGGGAAACCACCAGGCGTCAGCGGTCTTTTTGCGATCGATGACCAATGTTCTTGGCCGCGTGTAGTGGGCGAGGGAGAACTCGCTGTTGGCGATGCCGTAGCCGCTTTGTTTGGTACCCGTCCAAGGTGCGGCTGGGACAGCTCCAGTGAAGGAGTGGTTGTTGACGTAGGCGGTGCCGACTTGGAATCGCTCGGCGATGGCGGTAGCTTTTTTGATGTTGCGTGACCAGACAGAGGCGTTTAAGCCATAGTCGTTATCATTCACCAGAGAGATAGCCTGCGCCGCGCTTTGCACCCGCATGATGGGCAGTAAGGGGCCAAAAGTCGGCTCACGCATAATGCGCATGCTGTGATCGCAGCGATCTAAGATCACCGTCATCCCGGGCTTGACCCGGGATCCAGCGTTGTGCAGGGGGCTGGATCCCGGCTCGAGGCCGGGATGGCAAGTGGCGCCCTTATTGATCGCATCTTCTATTAACTCGGAAAGAAAAGCTGGGTGATGCGGTGGCACAACTTTTGACACCTGACCTTGAAGTCTATGGGCAGCCGCTGTTAACCGCGCAATAAACACATCCGCGATCGCATCTTCCACATAAACCCGATCAACCGCCCCACATGACTGCCCCGCATTATGAAATGCCCAATGCAAGATGCCGGCAACCGTTCGGTCCAAATCGCAATCAGCCAAAACCACAGCCGCATCTTTGCCACCCAACTCAAAGCTACACGGGATCATTTTTTGTGCGGCCAAAAGCGCCACTTTCTGACCAGTTTGAAATGATCCCGTGAAAGTGATTGCGTCGATGCCTGATAAGATCAGCTCTTCGCCAGCCGCACCGCCTCCGTGGTGCAGGCTTAAAACACCCGCTGGCAAAAACTGATTCATGATCTCAACAAACCAATCGGCTGTGTTCGGCGTATATTCGCTCGGCTTAATAATCACTGCATTGCCAGAAAGTAAAGCCGCAAACACAGGTTTGAAGAAGTTGCCGAAAGGGTAATTAAATGGCGTAATGATGCCAACCACGCCTCTAGGCACCTGCGTGCGCCAAGCTTTTTTGCCTGGAAAGGCAAGGGCAGATATCGGCACGCGCTGCGTTTTCAAGAAAGGCCTCGCCACCTTAATCCAATCTTTAATAAACTGGAGTGGGCCGATGGCTTCCGATAACAGTATTTCTGGGTAGATTTTATAGGCTTCTTCATGAAGAAGCTGCGCCACTTCTTGGTGGCGCCTGAGCATCTCAAAACCTGCTTTCTTTAAAAGAATAGCCCTAGACTGAAAGCCTAGAGCTTCGAAAGAAGGCTGCGAGTGCTTCGCGTTAAGCAGCTTCTGATGCAGATTCATGGGTAGCTACTGGAGAGGTATCCTGGGCTACTTCGGGAACGACCACCACATGAACGGTCGCTTTGACATCTGCTTCCAAACGAACTTCAATGTTATGAAGACCGATGGTTTTAATAGGGTTTTCTAGTTTGATATCTCGGTGCGTGATCGAAAAACCTTGTTCATTCAAAGCTTTTTCAATGTCTCTGGTACCGATTGAACCAAACAACTTGCCTTGATCGCCAGCTTTGACGGTCAAAGTGATTTGAGTTTGAGCCAAAGTGCCTTTGAGGCCTTCGGATTGAACTTTCAATCTTTGTCGTTGATGTTCGATTAAACGCTTTTGATGTTCTAGCTGGCTAAGGCGCGAAGCTGAAACAGGCAAAGCGAGAAGTTTTGGGAAAAGGTAGTTGCGAGCAAAACCTGGTCTCACTCGAACGATTTCACCAAGGTGTCCAAGGTGTTGGACATCGCGTGCTAAAATTACATTAAGATGCGTAGCCATTGATTAAAACTCCTGCATTTCGTCGAAATTGCCTTCCATGCCAGCATCCATCATGCCTTCATCGAAGCGATCCATATCGGACGCATAGCGTTGTGGCTCTTTGCGTTCTCTAACGACTGGCACTTCGAGTTGATCTGCTTGCTCTTCACGAGTTGAAGCATCAACATCTTTGGCGAGCAAAATACTTTGACGCAAGATAACAGCTTCTTCGATTGCCAAGGTTCTTTCAAACTCAGTTACCAGACCTGGAAGGCCTAAGTAATTGTGGTGGACATAGATACCGCGCTGATGCTTTCCACGTTCCCATGCCAGCTTGCGTCGACCCCAACAATCAACTTTAATGTTCTTGCCGCCCTCACGGGTAACCAGGTCTTTCATTTTGAGCATGAAATCCTTGGCCGCTGAATCGGTCATTTCTGGATTTAAAACGTAGATGCTTTCGTATTCGCGCATAGGACTTCGCTTAGAGCATGCCCTAGTTAAACAAGCAAGTGGGGATTAGTACTCTGAGGAAAGACACCATTTTGTACCAATAATGCCTTTAATTCAGGACTTTTTGAGATCTGATATTCCTCAATCCAGCTTAATATTTGTTCAGAATTAGCCTTTTTATCTTGCAAACTCATTTGCCTGAGCAGGAAAACCAGCCGTTCAAAGGCATCCGAGAGCTCATGATAGACCTTCTGACCGGTACTTTGAGCAAGCCTTTGATACGCCCCTTCACCCATCGAAATATAATAGTTGCTGCTAACCCCAGTGGCTTGGGTTTTTTCCCCGAAAAACCCCGAAAGATAGAGCGTGCTATCTCCGATTTGCTTGAAGATTCGATTAGCTTCGCCCGCACTGGCTTCTAAAGCGCGTTCTAATAAAAGCACTAAAACAGGCTCTTCGCCTGGATTAATGCCAGCATAGACCCGATCTGCTCGTGCAAAATCCGATAGAAGATACACCAAATAGATTTGCACTTCTTCGCTCAACGTGTTGCCAGAGCGCTTGAGGGCGATTTCGAGGGCTTCCTTGAAATATGCCTGCATGTTGCCGCCAACAATCAACATATTTACATTATAGCACCTTAGATAGTTGCTTAGAATCCGAACTACAGTTAAGAATAAGCACTATGGCCAATTCGGTTTATGGACTTCTGCAGGAAAGTATACAAAAACGAGGTAATTCGCCGGCGATACGCTATAAGGCGTCCGGAACTTGGCGAGAGCTTAGTTGGGAGCAATTAGGCCAAAAAGTTAACCAAGTTGCATCCAAATTGATAGAATTGGGGATCGAACCGGGCGATCGGGTCGTAATCCTGTCCAAAACCAGACTCGAATGGGTTTTAGCCGATCTAGGTATTATGGCGGTAGGTGCCTGCGCTGTGCCAATCTATCAATCGAACATTGCCAAAGACGCCGCTTATATCTATGCCAATTCAGGCGCCAAACTGGCGATTGTGGAAGATGATGAGCAAGCTGCCAAGATTCCCAAAGCTCAGCTTTTATCGATAGGCGATATTTTCTCCAACAAGATTAATTCCAGCGAAATCGAAAACAGAGCTGGGGCTCTGAAGCCTTCCGATATTGCCACGATTATTTATACTTCGGGTACAACGGGAGAAGCTAAAGGCGCCTGTTTAACGCATGACAACTTCCTGTATGAGGCCCAAGCCATTGAGAAGATCGGCCTCATATCAAGCGATGATATTCAATTGCTGTTTTTGCCGTTGGCTCACGTTTTCGCCCGTGTGATGGAAATCGCCTGGCTCAAAACTGCTCATGTCCTATGTTTTGCGGAAAGCATCGAAAAAGCCGTAGAAAACATGAAGGAAGTAAAGCCGACTTTCATGGCCGCGGTGCCGCGAATTTACGAAAAAGTTTACGCCCGTATTCTAGCCAAAGCCCGCAGCGGCGGGACGGTCAAAAAATGGATCTCCAACTGGGCGCTCGGCTTGCAGCAGCACCCGCGCGGCATCCGGTGGGAAGTCGCCAAAAGATTAATTTTTAGCAAGATAGGTAAAGGTCTTAACGAAACCTTCGGTGGCGAACTCCGGTTTTTCATCTCTGGCGGCGCGCCGCTTAACCCGGAGATCGCACACTTTTTTGATCATGCTGGCGTGACCATTTTGGAAGGCTATGGCTTAACTGAAACCACCGCAGCAACCTGCGTTAATCTGCCCGGTCAAAATCGCATTGGAACTGTCGGGAAGCCGTTACCTGGCATGGAGCTAAAAATCGCCGAAGATGGCGAGATTTGGGTTCGGGGCAGGGGTGTGTTCCAAGGCTATTGGGATCGCCCCGAGCAAACCGCTGAAGTGTTATCCACCGATGGCTGGTTTAAAACCGGCGACATCGGGGTAATCGAATCCGGCGGTTTGCTGCGCATTACCGATCGCAAAAAAGATTTGATCGTAACCGCTGGCGGTAAAAAGATTGCGCCCCAAAAATTGGAAAACCTGGCCAAATCAAAAACTTCTATGATTTCCCAAGTAATTGTTTCAGGCGATCAAAAAAACTATCTGGTCGCGCTTATCACGCTGGATGAGCAAGGCGTCAAAGATTTTGCGAAACGCCAAAAAGTCAAAGGATCTTACGGTCAGCTGACTCAAAACGAAGCGGTCAAAAAGAAAATCGCCACAGCCATCGAAAGTTTAAATAAAGGTCTACCTTCTTTCGAACAGCTCAAGAAATTTAAAATCTTAGATCACGATTTCGTGGTAGGGGATCAGCTGACCCCAACACTTAAAGTAAAGCGCACCTATTGCATCCAGAAGTATGCATCCGAAATCGAGTCATTGTACCAACCGCAATCCCCGGCTTAAACATTCCGAAGCGCATAAGCGATGAAGCTCCATGCTGCAATTCCGACGGCGCAGCCAGTGCTGACTCCAACTATTAAACTGGTTATAAATGACTCATCAAAAAGACTGCTGGCAACAAAACCAGCGCCTGCTGAGAGCGCAGCGGTGCGATAGATAAAGGGCCTCGGGTCTCGAAAAGCTTGTGCCGAAGTAGCTCCCGATAAGATTAAGAAAATCATAAAAAAAGCAGCCAGTCTCATGTGAATGATAGCTGGCTGCATGGATTTTTGGACAGATTACTCTAAGTGCAGAACTTTCTTACGATACAAACCATAACCGAGAATCACTGCTACGATAATCGGGCTAATATTCAGAACGCGATCTACCGTGCTGCCACCTAAATCAATCCAGCAGAAGTAGAACAAAATGGCGCAAGTGAAAAACCCAAGCACCATAATACCCGCCTGGAAATAGTGCTTAGAAGCCAAACTGACACGCAAAACAGCGATTAGAGTTAGAAAGTAAGCCATCCCGACGCCAACCACGGTGAACGCAAAAAGATTGCCAATGTCAGACATAAAGCAAAGTAATAACCAAACCACAGCCCCATGAATCACCGCCGCCCGAAGCTTGCTTCCATGTGAAAGTGCAACGATGTTGGTGATATTGCCAAGCGCCAAGCCAAATAAGCTGTTGGCATAGCTCAACAGAATGGCTGCAATGATAATTCCACCCAAAGCCATCATAACCGGCGAGCTGAGCCCTAAATAGCCTGGGAACGCAATCGCACCTTCTGCCGCAAGCTGCTCTGGTCCCATGATTTGCAACAAGCCAAAATGGAAAATCATATACAAAACAGCAGTAATGAAAAATGCCGTCAAGACCACTTTACCAACAGACGATGGCCCATCTTTGAGCAAATGACTCAATGAACAGCAAGCTTCAAAACCCAAGTAGCCGAAAATAACTGTCGGCAGTGTCATCGGCAATTTATCAATCAGCGTCAAATCATATTCGAGACTCGGGTTGATGTACCAAAGCGTCAAAACGGTCACGAGGAAAAGCGGAATGAGCTTAAGCAAAGTAGCACCAGCTTGCATGCGGCTTACCAAACCCAAGGGCAATAAATTCAAAGCCGAAAACGCCAACAGAATCAGCGCGTTGGTGAGATATGGGTGCTCTGATGCAAAGGATAAGCCCAAAGTGGTGGACATATTGATGCGCAAAAGCGTTGTAATCGCCGATGTCGTGCCCATGACGTATCCAAGCAGATAAAACCAATGAGCCAAGAAACCAAAATCTCTATTTAAACCTGTTTTGCAGTAATTATAAAAGCCACCAGCACCGGGAAATAAAACGGCGGCCCTGGATAGCCCCCAAGCCACAGGGAACATCAAAATGGCTGCAAACAACCAAGAACTAAAACTTAAAGACCCGGCAATGGCCGTGATGGTCTTAGGTCCGGCGAAAATTCCACCGCCTACAATAATATTAATACTCATTAAAACAGCGGTCCAAAATGGTATCTTTGCTTGTTCAATCATCGGATTTCCTTAGGTGCCATCTAGGCCCAAGTCAATGAGGGGTGGGCTGCTTCAAGGAATGCGCTATCTAGTCTTGCTTGTTATTAGCTTCCATATGCTCACCCGTAGAAATTGGCTCAAGAGGGCAAGTTTGCTCACCGCTGGCGGTGTACTTTCCCCTGGTTTGCTTCAAGCAGCGCAGTTTGTTTCGCTCAGACTCAGTGGGTTTTTCCCGATGGGCGTGGCTTCTGCGGATGTTCATCATGACAGCGTCATTTTATGGACCTGCTATCGGGGCATTTATCGTTTGCGGGTTTGTGTTTGGGCGAGCGATGTAGAGCCTATTTGGCAAGACGCAGAGCCCACCCCATGGGGTTATACACACCTCGAAGTTTCAGGTTTATCGCCCTTTAAGCGATATCGTTACGCTTTCTATGAGACTCTAAACGGCGTTTCACTATCTCGAAGTATTATCGGAAGTTTTAAAACCGCGCCTGCGCCCGGCGATTTGGTTTCGCTTAAATTTGGCGCTATTAGTTGTATCAAAAATACTGGTGGATCTACAGTTTTAGAGCACGCAGGCGCGAGAGACGATTTAGACTTTTTCCTATGTAATGGCGATAGCTCTTACAACGATAGCGTGCAAAGCCTATATGGTTACCAGCAAGCATGGCTGAAAACCTTGAGCTCAAGAGGCTGCCAGATGCTGAGACGTTCCACCAGCTTGATTGGCACCATCGATGATCACGAAATAGAAGATAATTTCGACCCAGAAACGATTAATCCTCTGAAGCTTCAGGCTGCTAAAAAAGCATTTTTTGAACATATGCCGCTAAGGCGCAATGAGACCAAACCTGACCAGATTTGGCGGAAATTTTCATTCGGTGCCACGGCCGATATTTTCGTTTTAGATTGCCGCACCGAAAGGCGGCCATCGTTCGGGCGCTATATGTCCAGAGCACAAATGGACTGGCTCAAACAGGGCTTATTCGAATCAGGTGCCATGTTCAAAATTATTATGAACTCAGTGCCAATTAGCGAATTCCCTTTTCCCATGGCAAGCGACCGATGGGAGGGATATCCCGTCCAAAGACAAGAGATATTAGGCTTCATCGATGAATTCCGAATCCCCGGCATCCTGTGGGTATCAGGCGATTTTCATTTCACCAGCAAAGGCCGAGTATCCAAAAAAGGCTTCGGCGCTAATCAAATAGAAGTTCTAGCCGGCCCCGGCGCGCAACTCCCAAACGTAGCAGGGTATGCCTTAAAGACATCCTCTCAATTCGACTGGGTTCACGTGAAGAATAGCTACTTGGTCATTGATTGCGACGTTAAAACCCAAAGCATCAAAATCGAACCCATCTTCGGAGACTAGCCTAAGGTGGTTTTGAATCGGTTATAGCTTAACGCCATTAAGAAAATAGCCATAGCGGATAAGATGCATAGATGGTGAATAACCAACTGTGCATCTCCGCCTTTAAGCATGATATTTCTGAGCAATTCCAAAAAGTACGTCAGCGGATTGATATAAGTCAGCACCTTCATAAATGCCGGGATATTTTCAACGGGAAAAAGCAGTCCTGACAACATTTGCATGGGATAAAGACATAAAAATCCGGCAAGCATCGCTTGTTGCTGCGTTTTTGAAATGGTTGAAATCAAAATCCCCATGGCGACCGACGAGCAGACAAAGATAAGCACTGCCAGAAATAACACCAAAAAGGAGCCATGCATTGGGACATTAAAGCCAAACATGGCCACTGCCAAAATCAGCGGCAAGTTAAATAGCCCAATCAACACGAACGGAATCGCCTTACCCAGCAGAATCTCCATCGGAGTGGCTGGTGAAGATAAAAGCATCTCAAAAGTACCCAGCTCTTTTTCTCTAGAAACCGCTAGGGCCGTGAAAAATAAAGTGGTCATCAAAACCAGCATGCCCATCACCGCTGGCACTTGGAAAACAGCCGTTCTCATGGAAGGATTATACAGAATGCGCATCTTAAGATTGATGGGCGCAGGCGTTGCTCCTATTTTCATCTCTTTAGCAGTCACGTTTCGGATAATCTCTCGCAAGTAATTCTCGGCGCTTTGAGCTCTAATAACGTTGGATGCGTTGATTAACAGCTGCAGTTGACCTTCGCCCCGCCCTACCGACTGGGTAAAGCCCTCGGGTGGAGGGATTAATACGACGTCTGCTTCGTTCGCTTGGATCTGAGCCATTGGGTCTGTGTGTTTCACCACGGCTGGAACGAGCCAGCCGGACGCGTAGGCATGCTCGCCGATCTGCTGCAGCACCGCATCACCTTCAATACCAACGATAGATAGTCTGATGTTATGAACGTCTGTAGACAGTGCAAAGCCGAACAAAACCAGCTGCATGATGGGCATCATAATCAGCAAGGCCCGCATTCTAGGGTCCCTCAGTGCTTGACGCAGTTCTTTTTTGATGAACCCTAAAATGGTTTGATTGACAAATCTCATGGTTCTAAGTCCGTTTTAAATTTTCTGGAGGCCAAAGTGACCAAGATGAGGGCTTGAATGGCAAGCGCGATAAACGGCACCTGTAAGTCGATTAAACCGGCACCTTCCAAAAAGCTGGAACGCGAAATTTCCATGAACCAGCGCGCCGGAAAGATCATCGTAAAGTACTGAAAAAACTGTGGCATACTTTCAATGGGAAAGATAAAGCCCGAAAGCAGAAGCGATGGCATAAATCCTGTCTGCATGGATAATTGCATGGCGAGCTGTTGCTTGCGCGTAACCACTGAAATCAACAGGCCCTGCGCCAAGCTACCAATCAAAAACAACCCACAGCCCAGCAAAAAAACCCAGTGGCTGCCTCTGAACGGGATATTGAAAACGACGCGTGCTAGCCAATAGACCAGTCCGACAGCCCCGAGACCTAAAACCAAATACGGCGCAAGTTTGCCTAAGATAATCTCAATGGGCTTGGCTGGCGTTGAAAGCAGCAGTTCCATGGATCCATTCTCCCATTCGCGTGCGACTGTCAGCGCCGTGAGCAAGATGGAAAGCATCGCCAAAATAATCACCAAAAGCCCGGGGATACTAAACCACCTGCTGTTTAATTCAGCGTTATATAAATATCGAGTTTTAATCTGAACACCCTGAGGTGGCGAAATCTTCGCTATTTTCTCGGCTGCAACCAAAGACATGGCATTTAAATAGCCTGAAATTAAGCCAACGGTGGAGCTGTCCGAGCCATCCAGCAGCACTTGTGCATCTGCGCGATGATGAGCTATTAAGTCTTTTTGGAAATTGAAAGGTATAATCAACGCGGCTCGTGCTTTGTTGCCGTCGATCAAAGATACCGCCCCTTTTTGTCCCTGCGCATATTCAGGCACGAAATAGCCAGAACTGCCCATGATTTCCACGAATTTTTGCGAAGCGACGGTATGATCCGCGTCGTACACGGCGATGGGTATGTTTTTGACGTTAAACTCAATGCAAAGGCCAAAGCACATCACCATCATGAACGGCAATAGCAGTGCTATCCCTAGGGTGAACGGGTCCCTGAGAATATGCATGGCTTCTTTTTCTGCAATACTGAAAGCCCGTCTAATCCTCATTTTTTGTTTCCCTTCACCAACGAAATAAACACATCTTCCAAAGACGGCCTTTTGCCCTGCCAGCCAGGAAATGCGATGGTTCTTAAGGTGTCAGGCGTATCCAGCGCGATAATTTCGCCATCTTTCATCAAAGCGATGCGATGGCATTGCTCCACTTCGTCCATGTAATGTGATGTAACAAAGATGGTCTTGCCGTTTTTGGCTAGCTGGCGAATTAAGTCCCAAAAGAGCGCCCTGGAAGTTGGACTTACACCTGCTGTTGGCTCATCCAGAAAGATAATCTCGGGATCGTGCACCATGGAGGCTGCAAGCGAGACTTTCTGTTTCATGCCGCCTGGCAAGTCGACAACGAACGTGTTTAGTGGCTTTTCGAACGAGATGAGCTCCAAAAGCGATTTTTTTTGCTTTAGATAAACACCTTTGGGGATTTTACGTAGGTCTGCGGCAAACGACAGATTCTCCTCAACCGTCAAATCGTTATACAGCGTGAATTTCTGCGACATGTAGCCAACTTTGCTTTTGATGTACTCAAAGTTGCTTTCGGTCACTTTTTTGCCAAAGACTTCTGCTTCACCGCTGGTTGGTGTTAATAAGCCGCATAATACTCGAATGGTGGTGGTTTTGCCCGCGCCGTTGGCGCCTAAAAAGCCAAAAATCTCGCCTTTTTCGACTGCAAAGGAAATTCCTTGAACGGCTTTGAAATCGCCGAATTGAACCGTCAGTGCTTTAGTCTCGACAACTGTATTCATGCGGACTCATATTTGATGAAGAGAGCGCCAAAGCCTTCAACGCCTTCTTTTTGTAAGATTTCTTTTGGGCTGCCCTGGGCAATCACGCGGCCGTTATCTAAAACATGCGCTTTGCTGCAACGTTCTGCTTCATCCATGTAGGCCGTGGTAATCAAAATCAGCACGCCTCGTTGATTAAACGCCGTAAGTAACTCCCAAAATTCTTGACGGCTAATGGGATCTACACCATTGGTGGGCTCGTCGAGCAAAACTGCCCAGGGGGATCTCAGTAGCGCACAGATTAGGCCAAGCTTTTTGTACATGCCACCGGAAAGCTTGCCCGCTGGCCTGTCTACAAAGCGGGTAAGCTGCGTTATATGCAGGAGTTCTTCACGCCTTTTTTGATAGTCCTGATGTTCGATGGCATAAAGCTCCCTAAAGAAGTTTAGGTGCTCGGAAATTGATAAGTCGGCGTACAAACTTTGCTGCTGGGGCATGTAGGCGATGTGGTCGCGAATATGAGCGAAAGGCGCTTTTTGACCATTTTGAAAGTAGCAAACCTCGCCCTGGTTGGCATGTAGAAGCCCCACCAAATGCCGCAGCAAAGTAGTTTTACCTGCACCTTCGGGACCAATGATGCCGTGCATGACACCTGACTCGAACTTTAAGGTGATATCTCGTAAAGCTTGAGTCTCTCGTAGCTTTTTCGAAAGGCCAGCAACCTCAATCGAAATGGCGGGAACCTCAGTCATAATCCTGTCTCACTTCAACCGTCATACCGGGCTTTAACGTTTTTGCTGCGTTGGCAAATAGCACTTTAACCGCGTAAACCAGGCGCTGCCTTTCTTCGCGTGTCTGGACGTTTTTCGGGGTAAATTCAGCTTGTTCGCTGATTTCGATAATCTTGCCTTCAAATGGTTTCATATCCAGTTCAGGTAGGTGGCCGATGATTTTTTGACCCAACTTAAGCTTGGCGACATCTGGCTGCGGCACGTAGATATAGGTATACAGCTCGGCTAAATTGGCCAAGGTTAACAACTTAATCCCTGGGGTCACCATTTCGCCTGGCTCATGATATTTGGCCAGCACCGTTCCGGTGAGTGGGGCAGTGATTTGACACCAGCTTCTCATCAAAGATGCCTCATCGCGGTTGTTGAGGCTTAAATCGTAAGCTTCCTTGGACGATGAGCCTTGGGCAAATAGGTTTTGTGCTCTCTTGAAATTGGACTCCGCCAATCTAGCTTTGAGCGAGATGTCTTCGCAGGTTAGGCTTAATAAAGCTTGACCCTGTGTGATGTCATCGCCTGCTTGGACATTCATTTTGGCTATGACGGAAGTAACGCGCGAGGAGATATCCACTTTGGTCGCTTCGATGGTGCCAGCGAAAGTAAATTCCTGTTTGAAAACGGTTAGCTTCAGCGCTAAGGCCGTGATGGCTCCGATAAGAATTAAGGCAAATACGACGATTTTTTTACTCACGGGCCGTTTCTCCTGGCGATGAAAGATATTGAAGGGTTGCAAGTTGCGCTAATAGTTGTTCGTCCGTTTGGGCAGCGCCAAGCTGAGCTTCTAAAAGTCTGGTGTTACTGGTTTCGACATCGAGATATTTAGAACTGCCGGCCTTATAAGATTGAAAGGTAAGTTTGGCGATTTGCTGTGTTTGTTCGATGAGCTGGGCGTTAGTTTCTTGCTGAAGTTTGAGACTTTGAACCAGATCCAGCGCTTTTTGATAGTCCCTCAATAAATCGAGTAGCTTTTGATCTTTTTGATAGCGAATGGCTGAAGCTTCGCGTGCTCTTTGCTGGCTCGTGTTCCAATTGCTATCTCCAAGCCATAGCGGCAAATACAGGTTCACCATGAATACATTGTTCCAGGCCTGAGCCGGCACGATTAAGTTCGGATACAGCCACTGGCTTTTCGCCAGGAGGTCTATTTTGGGCCACAAGCTGCCTTTGGATGCTGAAACAGATAACTCGGATGCTTTGAGCGATAGCATGATGGATTTGATGGCTGGTTGCTCTGCGTCTGGTGGCACGGGCTTGGTATCTGCCAACATGCGGCTTAAAGTCTGCTCTTGGGGTTCAAGGGTTAACTTGTCGGTTGTCACATTGCCTAAAAGCGCAGCCAAGTCTCTCAGCGTCGTTTGTAGAGCGGCTTGGCTTTGCTCGTATTTAAGCTGGTAGGTCATCACATTTCTGCGGGCCGAATATTGGTCAAGTTTGCTCGATGCCCCTGCGTTCAGTCTGAGGTCGATGTCTCGACTTTGAGCTTGGGCGAGCTTTAGGACGTCCCCGGTCGCCTGTATGCTTTTTAAAGCGAGCTGCGATTTGAAATAGGCCAGTTGAACTGCCAGCTGCAGTTCTCGCTTAGATGATTTCAGGCTTTCTATCTTGCTTAAGGCGGTCAAATCAGCGCCTTGGTAGTTTTTACGGGCCGCAAGGCCATCGAATAGCGTGTACCTTAATACTGGTCCGATGGTGTAATTGTGATGAGCACCAGCGCTGAAGGAACCAAGCCCAGGCATTTTGATGGTCGGCACATTGGTTTGATAAAAGTAATTTCCTTCAAGCGATAAGGTGGGCAATAGCCTTGTAAAAGATGCCTTTTGCGAAAGCCGCGCGGCCTCAACATTAGTCGAAAGCGCTTTTAGGGCGGGCGAGAACGAGTTTGCTCTTTCAAGAGCTTCATTCAAGGATTCAGACCAAGCTGGACGCGTGAACGCAGCCGCCATGAATAAGAGAGAAACGAGTTTCATTTGAATGCTCTAGCGCTCTGATCGAGGTTTTGGTGGTATCACCTAAACGCTTGTTTTTTTAGGTGAAGCGCTCTAAGCCATCAACAATGGTTTGGATTTTTGTCGGCGGCGTTTTGTTCGTTGTCCTAAGCATGCTGGGAGGCTACTTTTTAGGTCCTCAAAGTATGAAAAAGGCCACCAAAGTGCCTTACGAATCTGGGATTGTCAGTACTGGATCTGCACGCGTGCGTTTTCCAGTGCACTTTTATTTGATAGCGGTTTTATTTGTTATCTTCGATCTCGAGTCCATTTTTATTTATGCTTGGAGCGTCTCGATCCGAGAGTTGGGCTGGCGCGGATTCGGGCAAATATCGGTTTTTATCGGGGTGCTGTTAATTGCCCTCGTTTACTTAATTCGCCAAGGGGCGCTGGATATCGGGCCTAAGTTGCGAAAGCCTGAAGGGGATGCCCGTGACATCTGATAATTTCATGTTTGCCAAGCTCCAAGACTTAATTTCTTGGGGCCATAAAAACTCGGTTTGGCCTTTTAACTTTGGCCTCAGCTGCTGCTTCGTAGAGATGGCCACCAGTTTGACGAGTAAGTATGATTTAGCGCGTTTTGGCTCTGAAGTTATCCGGGCAACACCCAGAGAAGCGGACGTCATGATCGTTGCTGGAACAGTCTTTGTGAAAATGGCTCCGATTGTCAGACATCTTTATGACCAGATGTTGGAGCCTAAATGGGTAATCTCTATGGGATCTTGCTCTAATTCGGGCGGTATGTACGACATTTATAGTGTGGTCCAAGGCGTCGATAAGATTTTACCTGTGGATATGTATGTCTCCGGGTGTCCTCCGAGACCTGAAGCTTTTATGGAAGGCCTACTTTTGCTCAAAGACTCGATTGGTAAAGAGAGAAGGCCTGTTTCCTGGGCTTTCGGCTCGCAGGAAATTGTCCAACCCGAGCCTCTCAACATGAGAGATATTAAAACTCCATCACGCATGAAGGCGACCTTACTCGATGAACCTAATCGATTCTGAAAATTTGCTCGAAACCGCCAAAGGTTTCGATATGCTTTACGATATTACAGCGATCGATGAGACCATGCGCAAAGGCCCTAGGGAGCATGCGGGCGATTTCACGCTGGTCTATTACTTTTTGTCGTTAAAGACCGCTGAGTTTACGCAAGTTAAAGTTCCGGTTCTAAATGCCTTGAGCGTCATTCCATCTTTGACAGCCGTGTTTAAAAACGCGAACTGGTATGAACGCGAAGTGTTCGACATGTTTGGCCTGCAGTTTTCGGGGCATCCTGATTTAAGGCGTATTTTGATGCCAGAATACTGGAGTGGCCACCCGCTTTTAAAAACGCACCCGGCACGTGCCACAGAAATGGGCCCCTACACGCTGCCTAATGACAAGCAAGATTATTTGCAGAGCGTCATGCGTTATAAACCTGCCGATCAAGGTGGCGAGTACCTCTACTTAAATCTAGGCCCTCAGCATCCTGGCACACATGGTGTGCTCCGCTTGATTTTAAAGATGGAAGGCGAAACCATCCTGGAATGCATCCCTGACATCGGCTACCATCATCGCGGCGCGGAAAAAATGGGTGAGCGCCAGACCTGGCACACCTATATTCCGTACACGGACCGCGTGGATTATTTAAGCGGCGTTTTGAACAATCTGGCGTATTTACTATCGGTTGAGCAGTTGGCTGGCCTTGTAGTTCCGCCGCGTGCACAAGTGATTCGAGTTATGCTCTGCGAGCTCTTTAGAATCATCAGCCACCTGGTCTGGTACGGCACCTTCGTTCAAGACATCGGCGCAATGTCGCCCGTTTTCTACATGTTCAGCGACCGGGAAAAGGCCTTGCAAATCATTGAAGGTATCACAGGCGGGCGGATGCACCCGAGCTGGTTTAGAATCGGCGGCGTGGCGCATGATTTACCCGAAGGCTGGGAAGCTGCCATGCAAGGCTTCTTAGATTACTTGCCTAAACGCTTAGATGAATACGATAGCTTGGTGATGAAAAACCCCATTTTCAAAGCCAGAACCGTAGGCGTTGGAGCTTATAGCCAAAAAGAGGCTATCAGCTGGGGTGTCACAGGCGCTGGACTGAGAGCGACCGGACTTGCTTTCGATTTACGCAAAGCAAAACCCTATTCAGGCTACGAAAACTTCGATTTCGAAATTCCAACCGCTCAAAACGGCGATTGCTATGACAGGGCATTGGTCCGCATAGAAGAAATGCGTCAAAGTCTGCGGATCATCAAACAATGTATGAACAACATGCCATCCGGCGCTTATAAATCAGACCACCCTTTGACTACGCCGCCTAATAAAGATCGAACATTGGTTCACATTGAGACCTTAATTAACCACTTCCTCAACGCAACCTGGGGCCCGGTAATGCCAGCAGGGGATTCTTTCCATGCCATTGAAAATGCTAAGGGCATTAACTCATATTATTTGGTAAGCGATGGCGGTACGCACTCCTACCGAACGCGCATCAGAACGCCATCTTTCCCGCATATGCAAATGTTACCTCTGCTTGCAGAAGGCAGCACCATTTCAGACTTAATGGCAGTATTGGGAAGCATCGATTTTGTGTTGGCGGATTTGGATAGATGAGTGGATGCCTAATATCCGAAGCTTAGGCCCTTTAAGAAGATCGCGCCGGTTGTTACCACTTGTTCCCCAGGCGCCAATCCGCTGGAGATGACGCTGGCTTGTTCGGTGGAATTAGCGATAGAGACTGGGCGGCGTTCGAATTGGTGGTCAGATTTTTTAACGAAAATGAAGTTCTTTTCTTCCACCGTAACAATGGCGGTGGAGGGCAGGACGATGGCGTCTTGCTCAGGTACGCCGAAATCGCATTCGGCGAACATGCCTGGTTTGAGCAAGTCTTTCGCACCATCTAAAGTCACGCGTACTTTGACCGTTCTTGTGCCGGGATCAATGACTTCACCGATGGCGGCCACGTGGCCCAGGAAAGTTTGTCCGGGGTAGGAAATCAGGGTGGTTTTGACCTCTTCGCCTTTTTCGACTTCGTGCAGTTGGTTTTCTGGGACTTCAGCGAGCAGCCAAATCTTGCCGCTTTTTTCTTTTTTAAGTTCGATTGGATCAAGGCCTAATGATTTTAGACGGGCTTCTAAGTCAGATTTGATGGATCTGGCGTTTAAGGCTTCTGTTTTGGCTTCGCCCAGATCTTTTGCTGTGGCTGCTTGATACTTAAACATTTCGTTTGAACGCGCCTCGTTTTTTTGCGACTTTTCGAAGTTGGCTAGGCTTTGCAAATATTCAGAATACAGAGAACTTGCTTCGGGCTGCGAAAATAGGATGCCTTGATTTTGAAAGGAAGCGACCACTTGTGCAGGTGCTTTGATGCGCAAGACAGAGCTTTGTTTGGTGACCGTTTCGATTTTAAACTGCTCAAGGCCTGGGTGATGCTCGGTGAAAATAATCTCTGCGCCATTTTTGGAAACTTGCACTGAGGCCTGGTGTGTAGGCTCTTCCGATTTTGATGGGTGAGAGTTGAGACTGAAGCCGATAGCAGCAAGTGCGATAACGGCCAGACCGCCTATGCCAATAAGAGCTTTTTTATAGGTTGATTTCATCGCTTCCCACCACGAAGTTTAATTCTTCAAATGCTATAGCGCAGTTCATCAGAGTTTGGTTCATCTTCACCACGCTGTCGCGATAGCTTTCGTAGAAATCGGCAAAAGCAATGATGCTGACGTTGCCGCGTTGGTAGTTCAAAGTCATGTTCTTAACCAGCTCATCGTACTGGTGAATGTGATCCAGTTTAGTTCGTTGCAGTAATTTCGAGCTTTGCTTGGCCTTTTCAATGGCAACTTGCACATCTCTGAAAACGCTGAGCTGAAACTGTTCTTCCCGTTTTTGCTTGGCCGCCAGCAAGTTTTGGGAGTTTTTCACCAAGGCACGATTTTGGTTCCACAGTGGGAGATCAAAAGAAAGTTGCAGCCCAAAATAATTGGGGACCGAGTTTCCCTGCTGTTGATATGATGCTTGCAGCGTCAGATCCGGAATCCAGATGGATTTTTGAAGGGATAGGTTTAACGCTTCTTGTTTAACTTGAACCTGGGAAGTTTGAAAATCTGGCCTTGTGCTCATCGCTTTTTGAACGAGGGACTGCGTATCAGCTTTTAAGTCGACTTGGTAAAGCAGGCCGCTGTCAAAAGCCGGAACCACTGAATCAACGCTCATGTTCTTGGCGCCGATAAGTATAAGGAAAGTAGCTTGTTCTTCAGTTAGTTCATGTAATAGGTCCAGATATTCACTTTCGAGTATTAAGAGCAAGGCGCGCAGCCGCATAACCTCTGACAATAGTAACAACCGTTTTTCAAAAAGATGTTCTGCCGTGAGTGTGGTTTGTTGCAGCGAAGCGATGCTCTTTTCGTAGAAAATCTTATTTTGATTCAAGTAATAGAGCGAAAAGAATGAGCGTCTGAGTTCAAACTTAAGCGTTCTCTCCGTTTCTTTGATAGCCAGTTCAGCCATTTGTGCTGAAGCTTTTGCCATGCCAACACGTTTTTTCCGTTTTCCTAAGACGAAAAGCTGGGACAGTTGAAATTGATTGTTAATCTCCGACTTGTCCCAATCAATCAGTGGGTTGACGCTTTCTTGAATGGCAAAGTTGGGGTTTGACCAAGTTCGTTCGTGGCGAATAAGCTCCTTGGAAGCTTGGAATTCTAAATTTTGGGCCTGGATTTCTAAGTTGTTTTCCCTAAAAAGCCGCTCAGCTTCGCTAAGCGAAATCTGGTCAGCCAATATGCTTGAACAAATTAAGGTTAGTACTAAAAAGACTCTCATTTTCGCTTTTCCTCAATCCAAAGGCACAGGCTGGGCAAGGTGATTAGGGTCAACAACAGGCCTGAGGCTAGACCGCCAACGATGACGGTTGCCATCGGCCTTTGCACATCAGACCCAATGCCTGAAGCGAGAGCTGCTGGGACTAAGCCAAATAAGGCGGGTAGTACCGTGGTCAGACAAGGCCTGAGCTGAATCTTAGCCGTAAGTCGGATTTGCTCCAGCAGGCTTAACGATGGATAGTCTTTTCGAATATGGTTCACCCGGGATGCAAACAGCACCCCTGCCATGGTCGAAATGCCAAACAGAGAGATAAAACCTACACCTGCAGAGACATTGAGGTGATAGCCACGAATGAGCAGTCCTGCGAGTCCGCCGCATAACGCAAATGGAATGCATGACAGCGCCATCATGACGTTTCGACCATCTCGATAAAGCGCGAATAAGATTAAAAATATCATCATTAAGGTGAAAGGAACGACGATTTTAAGCCTTTTAGCGGCCCTGCTTAGGTTTTCGAATTGGCCGCCCCAGCTGATGGAATAGCCTTCCTGCATCTTAATCTGACTGGCTATTTTTCTCTGGGCTTCCTCCACAAATCCGCCTTGGTCGCGGTTTCGGATGTTGGTCCTGACCGAGATCTGCCGATGACCATCTTGCCTTTGGATGATGGTTTCGCCGTCCAATATTTTAATCGAGGCTATATCTGCCAGTGGTACTTGGGCGCCTGTGATGGATTTGATGCGAACCCCTGAAATGGCATCGATCGATGATTTTTGCTGAGTGGGATAGCGCACGATGATGCCGAATTGCTTGGCATCTTCATACATCGTTCCAATGGGTGTTCCCCCAATGGCGGCTTCTATGACGGTCTGGATGTCATCCACGTTAATGCCGTATCTGGCGGCCATATTGCGGTTGATATCGATCACCAGTTGAGCCTGCTGACCTTCTTGTTCAATGCCGTATTCGCTGGCGCCTGGGATGGTTTTAATAACATCGAGTATTTGATGAGCTTTTTGGCGCATCAGATTTAAATCTTCACCGTTAATCTGAATGGCTAAATCGGCCACGCTGCCAGTTACTGCTTCGGTGACATTATCTAAAATCGGCTGTGAAAAGGAAAAGATAACGCCAGGGAAGTGGTCTTTTAGACTTTGTTTAATCTGCTTTAACAATTCGTCTTTGGTAATGTCGTGCTTCCAAAGCTTGTAATCTTTGAGCGCCACCAAGATCTCAAGCCGGTTGGGGTTATAAGGATCCGTGCCATCTTCGTTTCGGCCTGCTTGCGTGATAATAAAGTTGACCGGCTTATATTGGCGAATAATCTGCCGCATCTGGCTTGTGTACGAATTGGTTTCCGCCAAAGAGGTACTGGCCGGAAAGATACATCGGATATTTAAAGCGCCTTCATCCAAGTTGGGCAAAAACTCCGTTCCAATGCGAGAGCCGCCCAAAATTAGCACCAGTGCTACCAACGTTAACGAGATAATCACCGTCTTCTTATATGAAGCCGTTAGCGAAACCGTTAACCTGCCATAGCCTCTTTCGAGCCAGCGATAGACTGGGTTTTCCCATTCTCGATAGTCTTTAAATAGCAAAGACATTAACACGGGGATCAGCGTTAAAGCGAGTATGAGCGAGCCTAGCAAAGCGAATGCCAGCGTGTAAGCCATCGGAGAAAACAGCTTTCCTTCCACGCGTTGAAAAGTAAAAATTGGGAAATAGGCCGAGATGATAATGGCAATCGAAAAAAAGATTTCCTTACTAACCTCTCGGGTGGCCAAAATGGTGCTTAAGACAATGCTGCTTTTATGCCCCTCAGGTTCTTCGTGCCGATTTTTATAATGCCTGAGAATGTTTTCGGCCATCACCACAGCGCCATCAACGATAATACCGAAATCGATCGCCCCAAGGGATAGCAGATTCGCAGGAATACCGGTCAAACGCATCATGAGAAAGGCAAAAAGCAATGACAGAGGAATGGTAAGCGCGACCACGATCGCGGTTCGAACGCTGCCCAAAAAGAAGATAAGCAGAATAATTACCAGCGAAACGCCTTCAAAGATGGTGGTGGATACCGTGCGAATCGTATAGTTCACCAGTTCGGATCGGTCATACGTGAGCTTAAGCTGCACGCCTTTGGGCAAATCATTTTCCTGAAGTTCTCGAATCTTCTCTTTAATGCCAGCAATTACCTCGGACGGATTTTCGCCGCGCCGCATGGCAATGACACCCTGTACGCCTACAGGCGTTTCATGGTTGTCCATCGAATAGCCCAAAATGCCGGACGGCGGCATCGGAGAGATTTCAACACTGCCAATGTTCTTAATAAATATAGGCACGCCGTTTCTTGAACTTAAAACGATGTTTTCAATGTCTGAGGTATTTCGAATGGCCCCGATGCCTCGAATAGCAATGCTTTGTCCGCCTCGAGACATTAAGCTGCCGCCCGAGTTTTTGTTATTTGCCTGGATGGCGTCTATGACTTGATCAATCGACAGCTGATAGGCAGCCAGTTGTTCCAAAGTTGTGACCACATGAAATTGCTTAACCAAACCCCCGAAAGTAATCACATCGGCTACGCCTGAGGCTTGCAACAGTTTGGGTATAATGACCCAGTCCTGGAGGGTTCGAAGATCCATCGGTGTCATATCGACAGGGCCTTCGACCACATAACGCAAGATTTCGCCCACCGGGCCGCTTAATGGCGCCAGTTCAGACTCAGCGCCCTCTGGCAAAGCAGCCGATTTGATCTTTTCCAGCACCTGCTGTCTGGCAAAGTAGTCATCTACGCCATCTTCGAATGTGAGCTGGATCCATGAAAGTCCGAAAATGGTCTTAGAGCGCCTGACCAATACGCGCGGTACGCTGTTTAAAACACGCTCCAAAGGCCTGGTCACTTGCCGCTCAACTTCTTCCGCAGCTTTGCCAGCAAAGGGCGTGATAATCGTTACTTGAGTGTCACCGACATCAGGGTAAGCTTCCTTTTTCAGAGTATCCCATGACCAAATGCCTAAGCCGGCCATAATCACGGTTAAAGAGATGGTAAGCCAGCGGCGGTTGATGGCACTTTCGATTATTTGAGCAAGCATGCCTAAGCCAAACGTTTGGCAAGGGCATAGGTATTCTCATGTTTGCTTTTCGGATAGTTTTGAAAAATCAGCAATGTGAGAAGCCTTTTGCTGCACTTGGGTCAAAAGGCCTAACCGAGCATTTCTAAGATCGATATCATCGACCATCACCATCACGTCTTCGAAGAATTGATCCAATATTGGTTTGATATTTCCCAGCTGAGCGAGGGTTTCCAGGTGATTATCGCTCAATTTGACCGCCTGGATGGCTTTGGCCAACTCAATCTCACTGGTCTCTTTCAGAAAACTTGTGTCGGTTTTTTCAACAACAGCCTTTGAAACCAAATTGCTGACGCGTTTAAAAACGGCAGAAACGGCGGTGTAATCGAATTGCTCAAGTGCTTGGATTCGCGCTTGCCAAGCGCAGAGGTCGTAAGCAGCCGCTTTTTGGGTGGCATCCACCACCAAAACAGGGTGATCTTCTAGAAAAACGCCACGAGCTCGCATCATGACGAATTCCAAGATGTCTTCTTTGGCAATCAACTCCCGAAGATTAACTTTGAGATTGTATCCAAGAATAATACGAACCAAGCCAATGGCTGCACGTCTAAGGCCGTAGGGGTCCGCACTGCCTTTAGGCAATTTGCGGGTATGCAGAGTATTTAAGCGGTCCGCCAGGCTTAAAACCGCCCCATGCCACGAGCTCGGAAGTTGGTCTGTGGCGAAACGAGGTTGATAATGCTGAGCAATGGCCTGAGCGACTTCAGCTTTCTCACCTGATTTGGTCGCATAGATGCCGCCAATAATACCCTGCAGTTCAGGGAACTCACCCACCACACCCGTGTTGAGATCCGCCTTGCATAAAAGAGCTGCTCGCTCGATTTCGGCGGACTGATCGAATTTTTTAGCCCACGCAATTAATTCAGTAGGCGCCGCCGAAACATAAGCTTCCAGCGGCTTCTTTAAATCTTCTGAGTAGTAAAACGCGCCATCTTCAAAACGCGCTTTCAAAACGCGCGCGTTTCCTGCAGCCAAGCGCTCGGCATTCACCGGCTCGGAGCCCGAGACCACCACGAAATTAGGCATGAGCCCGCCCGCTGGGTTTAAAATCGCGAAGTATTTTTGATGCTCACGCATTTCAGAAATCAAGATTTCTTGCGGGATTTCAAGATAACGCCCATCGAAATGACCCAAAATAGGCCAGGGGCATTCAACCAAATTGGCGACGGTCTTTAAGAGCTCAGGATCCGGCAGTAATTCACCGCCAACCGACTTCGCCAGTCTTTGGGCCTCTGCCAAAATTAGCGCTATACGCTTTTCAGTGTCAAAAACGACATGACTGTTTTGCAGGAAGGCAAAATAAGAATCTTGAGTTACCGTTTCAAAGCCAGGGTTCATCAATCGATGGCCGCAAGTTTTATCAGAGCTTTGAACGCCCGCGATTTCGAAACTGACGATTTGAGAATCCAGCAGGCATAAAAGCCACCGAATGGGCCTGGAAAAACGTGTTTTGGTTTGATCCCATCGCATGGTTTTGGCGAAAGGTATTTTGCCGATGAGCGCGGGTAATATTTTGGCCAATACGTCTGCAGTAGGCGCACCCTTTTCATGCAATTTTGCCGCTAAAACGGTGCCTTTGTCCGTTTGCTTTTGATAAGCGGCGCTGGGGTCTAAGCCTCTGGATTTAATAAAGCCGCCGCCCGCAGGGGTAAGATTGCCGGATGCATCGAATGCGATTTCAACTTTGGGACCTAAAACTTCAGAGTCTAAGTCTGCTTGTTTGGCATCCAAGTTTTGGGCGAGCAAGATAATGCGTCTCGGTGTTCCAAAAGCTTCGATGGCGGTGGCAGTTAACCTGGATGCTTCGAGTTCAACTTGAAGCTGCTTTGGTAGAAATTCCAAAGCGATTTGCAGCGCTGAGCTGGGGAGTTCTTCGGTACCGATTTCGAGGAGTAGATTCATTTAAACAGCCCTCATGAGCATAGGAAAGCCTAGTTCTTTGCGTGATTCTAAATAATCCTCTGCACATCTTTTGGCTAAGTCTCTAATCTTGCCGATGAATTCGGGTCTGTCGGTCGCTTTCACCGCGCCTCTTGCGTCCAGGATGTTAAACGCGTGGCTGCATTTAAGCGTGTAATCATAAGCCGGCAGAACCAGTTTTTGCTCAAGCAAGCTTAACGCTTGGGCCTGATAATCTTTGAAATGTCTGAAATACATCTCTATGTCTGCATGGCTAAAATTATGGTGCGACCATTCGCGTTCATCTTGTTGGTGAACATCGCCGTACTTAACGATTTGACCTGAAGGCAAAACTGCCCAAACCAAATCGTAAACGTTATCTACCCCTTGAATGCACATGGCCAATCGCTCGAGACCGTAAGTCAGCTCGCAAGCGACTTCATCCAGCTCAAGCCCGCCGCACTGTTGAAAGTAGGTAAACTGCGTGACTTCCATGCCCTGCGCCCAAACTTCCCAACCAAGCCCGGCAGCACCAAGTCCCGGATGTTCCCAGTCGTCTTCCACGAAACGGATATCATTTTCGACTGGATCTAACTCGATGGCTCGCAATGAATCCAGATATTGTTCTTGAGGGTTATTGGGGGCAGGTTTTAGTATCACTTGAAACTGATAATAGTGCTGCAAGCGATTCGGATTTTCTCCATAACGCCCATCGGTTGGTCGTCTAGATGGTTCCACATAAGCCACATTCCAAGGCTCAGGCCCGAGAACGCGCAGAAAAGTATGCTTATTCAAAGTCCCTGCGCCAACTTCCACATCGGTTGGCTGAACAATAATACATCCTCTATCCGCCCAAAATCTCTGCAGGCGTAAGATGATTTCTTGAAAAGTCGGCGCGTTAGGCATGATGGGCTTATGCCGTGTTTCGGCTATTGTTTCAATGAAATTTGCGACGATTTGACTTAGAAGGACTTTGCTGGTTTACTGACCATTCAATGAAAGCATTTATATTGTTGAGCGTGATTTCAAATATATTGTTGGCAAACTTGGATGTTCGACTCAATATAGCGCCTCCAGCTGCAAATTTTACTTTAAAAGGCGAGCTTACCGCGTCCACAAGCCAAGGAGCCGTGATTGTCTCAGGCAAACAGTTTGATTTGAAAGCAGATAAATCAGGCATTAGCCTGAACGGTCAAAAGACCAATGCAAACCTCATCAAAATCACCAGCCCCGATTTGATTGAAGTTGGGTCCAGAAAGTTTCGAAAAGTTATCGAAGTAAAACAAGCCGCCGGTAAGCTGTCCCTGATTCATACTTTAGGCATGGAATCGTACATCATCGGCGTTATCTCCAGCGAGCTGCCCAGTTCATGGCCTTTGGAAGTGCTAAAAGCCCAAGCAATCGCCGCCCGTACCTACGCCGTTTGGCAAAGGTCTGTCAAAGAGCAGCTTGAATCGTCAGTCATGGACCAGGTGTACCACGGGGTCCAAAGAGAGCACCCCTTAGCTAAACAAGCTGTAGAAGAAACTGACGGCCAAGTTCTAACTTTCGATTCCAAGCCAGCCCACACCTATTTCCACGCAGCCTGCGGAGGGCACACCGCAAGCTCAACAGAAGCCTTTGGCGGCAGCGAGCCATACCTAAAGGGCGTTTCCTGCTCATACTGCCATGACGCGCCAACGTATCGCTGGAAATATGAACTTTCTCGCCAAGATCTAAATCGCAAACTGGGAGCCAAAATCGATAACATGGAGCCCTTAGGCGAATCGGCCTCCAGCCGTGTGATAAGTTTCAGATTCAAAAGCAAACCCAAACTGGCCGACATGAAAGCTGTCGAAGTTCGAAAAGCCCTGGGCTATGACAAGTTCCGCTCAACGCTTATCACCAAACATTCTATCGGCTGGTCCAAAGCCGAGTTCGCCGGCCGCGGCCACGGTCACGGCGTAGGCATGTGCCAATGGGGGGCGCTTAAAATGGCCAAGCTGGGAAAGACATCCGAGCAGATTCTAGAGCACTATTATCCTGGCACGGAAATCAGAAAGTTCTATTAGGATTGTATTAGGTGCGCTGCTGAATGGTTCTGAGTCTGAGTTCATGATAAATTAGTAAGGGTGGTTAATATAGCTCTGCTTACACTCGTTGCTTTCTCGCTTTCCTTGGCGGCCTTTGAGGTAATGATTCCTAACGATCCGTTGTTAACACACCAGTGGTCTCTGGGATTGAATGGCATTAATCTTGTTGAGGCTGTGAAAAAAAAGCCTATCAAAACTACGGTAGCGATTGGTATTATTGACACTGGTGTCGATTATAACCATCCCGATCTGAAGGATAATATCTGGACAAATTCTCTTGAGATTCCGGGTAACAACATTGACGATGATAAAAATGGATACATAGATGATATCCACGGAATTAGGCCACTTGTTTGGTCGGGTAATCCGATGGATGACCAAGGTCACGGGACTCAAGTGGCAGGAATTATCGGTGCCGTGGCCAATAATGGTATTGGCATTGCCGGAATCGTTCCCAAAATTGCAATCGTCCCCTGTAAAGCTTTGGATGCTCAAGGAAAAGGCAAGCTCGCCCAGTCTATAGAATGTTTGGGATATTTCCTAGATCTTGCAGCCAGGAGCAAAGATCCGGTCACCTTCGCAGCGATTTATACCTCAGTGAGACTAGCAGACCCACGGTTACCTTCTCGTGTCGTAGAGGAATGTCTGAAATATGGCATTTTGCTTGTTGCTGGTGCGGGCAGCGGCGGTTTTGATATCGATAAAATTCCTGGTCTCCCCGACTATCCTATCGAACCCAACAGTCTCATTGTAGGCGCGACCGATCGTTTTGGCGCTTTGGCACCCTTCTCGAATTTCGGAAAGCATTCAGTTCATGTGTTAGCACCTGGGGAAGATATCCTGACGACTTTTTTGAGTGGAGAATATAGAAATTTGACCGATGCCTCCGCGGCAGCGGCGATTGTGGTTGGAATGGCCGCCTATTTAAAAGCGAACGATCCCACCCGGGATTATGCTACGATCAAAAATCTGATTTTAGCGGGGGGAGAGCAAACCCCTTCTGCGTCTTTGACTACGATTTCCGGGCGGCGGGTGCGGTTAATAGACTCTAACGGAATAGGGGCTCTCTCATGTCACAATCAAATTGTCACGCGTCGAATCCAGCCGAAAACAAACCCGGTGACAATGAAACTCGGCACCTCATTGCGGCTTGTTTTCCGCAGCCACAATTGTGCAAAATCAGTTCCTCCCCTTCCACTGGCTTTGCGATACGTTAACGATATCGGCAAGGATGGTGATGTCGCTGGTGATGGTGTTTACAGCGGCTATTTCAAACCGACTTCGGCTGGGGTCTATTATCTGCCTATTTTTGCAGATGACACACTTACTATCAAAGTAGTACTGTAAACCAGCAGCGAGAAAAGACATGTCACTATCTCCAGGCAATAATGGCTAAACACGTTGTGCTTGATACCTGCCCACGCTCGTACTCAAAGAAACAAAATTCTTTGCTTTAGGCAGGCTATGAGATCTATTATTCGTAAATGATGTTAAGGGATCTGACCGGCCTAATTGCCCGTGCTGCAGAATCAACGGAGGAAGGAATTTCGATTTCCGACATGCGGCTATCTGGTCAACCTCTCATATATGTCAACAAAGGCTTTGTTGAGATGTCTGGGTTCTCCGCAGGCGAGGTTCTCGGGAAAAACTGCCGCTTTCTTCAAGGTCCAGATACAGATCGTTCGCAAGTAGATCTTCTCAGACAGTGCATTGAAAAGCAGAATGCGGGTATCTTCGAACTCCTCAACTATCGCAAAGACGGGTCGTCCTTTTGGAACCGAGTGTCGATGGTGCCCCTTTTTGATAAAACTGGGGAATTAACACATTTTGTCGGTATTCAATCTAATATCACAGAGCTAAAAACGAGTAACCAGCGGCTATATGAGATGAACATCGAAAAAAACAATTTCCTTGGAATGGCATCTCATGACATACGAAATCCGCTAACAGCTTGTAATGTATATTGTGAGCTTTTGTCGAACCAGATTTCCGACCCGAAACTGCTCGGATATATCGATAATATCCGTACAGGAAATGCGCTTATTAGACGATTGGTAGATGATTTTCTTGACTACAGCAAAATCGAAGCTGGAACGCTTTCACTGTTGTTTGAGCGAAGAAATATTGCAAAGTTTTTAATAGAAGTTTTGGAGCCTAATGCATTGCTCGCAGCAGAAAAAGACATAAGGTTAACGACTCGATTTGCAGCTGAATCCATGGAGGGGAACATAGATCCTTCCGGCATAACGCAAGTAATTAACAACCTTATTGGAAATGCGATTAAGTTTTCACCCCTAGGGTCCACGATTATAGTCTCATTAGAGACAGGGGATGACAGCTCGATCGTAGTCTCTATCGCTGACGACGGCCCGGGTATCCCCGAAGACGAGCGTAAAAATCTGTTTAAAGCATTCGCTAGCGGAAGCTCTAAAGGCTCAGCGGGCGAGAAGAGTACCGGACTAGGTTTGTCTATTGTCCAAAAAATTGTCCGCGCTCACGGAGGCGAAGTTTGGTGGAAAGAGAGCCAGAGAGGAAAGGGTTCGATTTTTTCTTTTTCTCTTCCGGTCGCGGTTTGAGCATCTCAAGTGTAGCCCGCCAAACGGCGAGGGGCAGAACTTATCTGCTGCTGAAACACTTCTAGCCTTAGTGCGGCCAGATTTGAGCAAATAAGCGGGTTAGTAGGAAGTCCACAAACACGACCATTAAGGATATGTTCACTACGGCTGCGGTTGTTGCTTTGCCCACGCCCACAGTACCGGTTTCACATCTGAAGCCGTGATGGCAGCCGATTAAGGCTGTTCCGAAGCCGAAGAAGAACGGCTTGAAAAATCCGGACCAAAAATCGTTAAAGCTGATGGTGTGTAGGGATGATTCGTAAAAGGCTAATGGCGTTAAGTTAAACTCTAGCCAAGCAATCAACATGCCGCCGCAAATACCGATAATGCTGGCGATTAGAGAAACGATGGGCAGCATGAAGGTTGCAGCCAGTACACGTGGTACCACCAGTTTTTGCGTGGGGCTTGCGCCTAAGGCCAAGATGGCGTCGATTTGCTCGGTGACTTGCATGGAGCCGATCTCAGCTGCCATGCCGGCGCCGATGCGGCCGCCTACGACCAGGGCGGTGAACGCAGGGCCTAGTTCCCTGATAATTGAAAGACTGACCAGTTTTCCGATATATGGCGTTGCGCCTAGAGTGACCATGGATAGGCCGAATTGGAATGCGAAGACAAAGCCCACAAAGAGCATTGTAAAGCCAGCAATCGGCATCGATAGCAAACCAATCTGCTGGCATTGGATCTTGATTTCATGCCAATCCAGAGGGTGTGTGAATAACTCTTTGAAAAATTGCCCTACCAGCTGAGTGATTTGCCCTATGTAGCGAACTTGCTCTAGAACAAGGTTCATTTTTTAGAAGGCTCCAAGCTGAACATGGCTACAACTTTGTCAAAATCAGGAAGGCGCTTGTCGAATGCGGTATCAGGCGTGGATAGGACAACGTCAAAGACGCAGCCTTCTTTTTTAAGCACCAAAATGCGCATCATTTGTTTGGCGCCGTCGATTTTCAACGAAAAGGTGCTGAGCAGCGCCTCTCGATCTTGAAAAGTGACGGCTTTTTGCTCAACCAAAGTTTGGTCGGTCATGCCAATAAGCAATTGAGCGGTCAAAGCGTTGAGTGGGATATCTTGGTCGCGCTTTTTGCACTGAGAATCGATGAGCAGAGATGAGCCTTCGCCTGGGACGATCCAAGCTTGCTCGGCATCCTTAATTTGCACTGGCATCCATTCAGGACCTAGGGTTCTGATCGGATCTACCAATTTGCGTTTGCCGCAGCCGAAACTCGCACTGATGAGCAAAATTAGTAAAAAAAGTCTCAACTGATAACCCCATTAAAAGCTGGCAATAGCCCTAGGATCGGTCGCTCTGCGAGCCCGATACGTGCAGGAGATAGTTCAGCAACTTGGATAGGCGTTTTAGCGGCTTTAAAGCGCAGGCGATTTCGGTATCCTTTGGCGTCACCGCCGATTTGGTAGGGCAACGGCTGTTTGCTTTCGATTAAAATATCTTGCACCAAAAAGTCGTTTAGTTTTGGATGACGGTAAGTGCCTTTCCAGATGCCAGGATAGAGATGGGTTACAATGGTGCTAAGACTCATCGTGCTAATGCGCAGATTTAAAAAGCCTTCTTTGCGATCTGCAAATGGGAACATCGCGAATCCAAATCCATACCAGGGGATACTTCCTACAGAGGCGATAGATGCTGGGCCTTCGTAAAGAAGGGTATTGGGCGGGATTTCGATTTCTTGGTCCTCGCCATCGATATTGACCATTTGGTAGGCGATCTTATGTGAGTAAATTTTGATAATGGGATCTGGATTATAGATATGTCTTGGTAGAGTTCTCGAAAAAGCAGCCCACAGATAAGCTGGGATTGAAGTTAAGCCTTGTTTTTCCTTCACATACATGTAGTCGTTTAGGATTTCGCCGTCATACCCGATACCAGCAAAAGGGGTGAGGGTACCGTCTTCACATTCGACTAAGTGCAATGGCTTTTCCTGGATCGCGCCGCCTTGAACGATATGGCTTACGTCCCAATAGGCTTTTTGTGCTTTGACCACCTGAGCCATCGCGTTGCCTGTTCCGAGCTTAAGAATCCCGATTTTAGGGAGCTGCATCTTTTCGGTTTTTGCGATGCGGTGCATGGTGTTGATGGCATTTACCACCGTGCCGTCTCCGCCACCGTTAAATACCATGCCGTAACCTCTGTCCAAAATGGTTCGGTAGTAGTTTTCGGAATCTTGCATCGATTTTGAGTAGAAAAGATCGCCCGCTGGGACGAGCTTCACCAGGCCTGCAACGACTCGGTCTGTGACGCTTTTGGCATTCGCATTCAATACGAAGGCGCTTCGTTCAGAATAACTCATTTAAGATTCTCCGCATAGATAGCTTGGACAGCCTCGCCAACGGTGGGCCTAGCTATCAAAAAATATAGTCTGAGCTTGGAACTAACCAAGCCGAGGATTGGAATTTCTAAAGCCTGCATTTTGCTAAGCGTCCTACTGAGAAGAGGCATATTATCTCCAATGTGGTTACCAATTAATGAGATGCTAGCACAATCAGCCATTCGGCCTATTATTGGCAGCTGTCCGTGTGCATCTTCAGGACTAATCAGGCAAAAACCGGCAGGAGAGCCGATGATTTGGTTCGGTTTGATGTTGATTGCAGCCAGAGCTCGTAAAAGATTGGTCAGTTCGGTCAATGTTTCAAACCGGTAGCAAATCAGATTTTCTTGGCAGGTAATGGCTTTGACACTGACTTCGGTTGTGCTTGCCACTTCTTTTATAATCGTCTCATGGCTATCGAATCCGGCTTTTCGAGCCTTAATGGTGATATTTTTGAGTTTTGCAAAAGCAACTGCTTCTGCGTTTAGGACTTTTGCGCCAGAGGACGCAAGCTTAAGCATCTCATCATAGGAGAGCTCGGAAATATGCGCTGGGTCTGTGATCACGCGCGGGTCTGCGCTATAAACACCGGCTACATCTGAATAGATCTCACAGGCTTCTGCCCCAAGTGCTGCTGCCATGGCAACGGCCGTGGTATCAGAGCCACCGCGGCCTAAAGTCGTAATCTCTTTGCTTTGAGACACACCTTGAAAACCAGCAATGATGACCACTTTGCCTTCATCGAGCCCTTGTTGCACACGGTGAGGTCTAACTTCAATAATACGAGCGCCTGAATGAACGTCATCGGTAATAATGCCGGATTGGCTGCCTGTGAGGCTCATGCTGGGGATGCCAAGCTCGCCTAAAGCCATGGCCAGTAGAGCCATTGAAGAGCGCTCGCCGCAAGTTAGCAGCATATCTAGTTCTCGCCGAATCGGATGAGGCGAGATTTCTTGAGCCAAGGCCAAAAGTTCGTTGGTGTTTTTGCCCATCGCAGAGACCACCACACAAAGCTTAACGCCACTTTCATGGCGCTTTTGAATGAGTAGGGCTACCTCACGAATATGCGAAGGCGTCGCCAATGACGAGCCTCCGTATTTTTGGACGATAATATTCATGCAGTTTTAGGCGCGACGAACTAACTTAGCGGCTTTAACTTCGAAATCTTCGGCGACTTCGGGGGCTAAGTGCTGGCCTTCAGGGAGCTCCAGCGAAAGTTCGCTTACTTTGGCCGCAGCGTGTCTTAATACACGGGCGGAATGCGATTCATTGGCTAACATACTAATAATTTGTGAATAAGCGTTTTTTGCACGGTGATGGACCAATACGTCCAGTGCCATGCATTTAATATCATCGTGTTGATCTTCTAAATAGGGTGTAATTAAATCAGATATTTCAGGGATGTCGTACTCTTCTAAAGCGGCAATCAACTCCATTTTGCCTTCGGAAACTCGGTAATCTTCTGGGCTTCTGGTTTTTAAAGCGTTTTTCAGTAAGTTTATAAGCTCGTCTTGGGTCATTAAGCGTTTCAGTGCTTGAATGGGGTAGGTTACTTCGTCTTCATGCATGACAAAGTCTTTCAAAACGTCTTTGGCCAGATCACCGCGTTCGACCATTTGATCAACCAGCCAGCGTTTTTCTTGCTCGTCCCAATGGGGAGATTGAACCACGACTTTGAAGCGGTTTAACAAGCCAACCAGGCATTCCCGGGTGCCCCAATCAAAGAGCTTGTCCATCGCCATTTGACGATATTCAGGTTTGGCATATTGCTCTTTCAGGTGGGTCACCTGTTTTTCAATTTGCTTCTCAGTGGGTTTACTTTTCCCAAATAATCCGAAAAATCCCATTGCGTGAACATATATGGTCTTTTATAAAAGGCCAATGGGGAATCGTCCAACGGCAGGACGGCGGACTCTGACTCCGCTAATCTAGGTTCGAATCCTAGTTCCCCAGCCACCCCCCCCCTCTCTCTGGCAAGGTTCTGCTTGAACAGTGATTGACCCTTCAGTGCCATACAGGGTGTGGATGTTGTCTGCGAAGCTTTTGCCGTCCAAAGTCCAGATTTCAACGCCGTCTATGTAGTTTTGCGGCATTAGAATGCGCACGTCTCCGGCATGCGTCATGTTAAACACCTTGTTGTCTCCCAATAAGCCAAATAAGCCCAGACGGACGATTAGGGCTGATAGGCGATAGTCAGTGGGTTCAGACGATCTAATTGATATGGCGCAGATTCCTGAAAAGTCTTTGCCGGGGGCTTCCACAACAAAATAGGCGCTGCTGCCTGCAATCGTTTCAAGCTTCACCACGGGTTGTTTGTTCAGAAAATACTCGTTCGCGGTGGCCGACACGGGGGAAGTTGCAATGGATATCAAGATAGCTGTGAGTAAAAGTGGTTTCATGTTTAATGATACGCGCGAGAAATCAATTTTGGTGGATCGCTTAAGCGCTAGGAATATTCGCGCTTTTTCCGGGCCTTAGGCTCAGAATCACTTGACAATTTATCCGATACGGCTAATGAGTAGGTATGCGGCTCTATCGTAAAATCATTCCAAAAATCGCCAAAGACAGTATCCGGCTTCTCACGACTGCTGGGCATATTGAGGTAGAAGAAGACAAAATCGAAGAGGCAGAATTAGATTTAGCCGCGGTGATGGTCGAATACCTAGACAATGATGACCGTTTGACTGAACAAGCGCGTGACTTGCTGAGCCGTAGAGGTTTGGGAGCAGATCGTTTTTCTCAGGCCAAAAAATCCTTGGCAGATGCCAAAAATTTCAAAATTGGTGATGAGGCTTTGGATTATATCCTGGGTCAACTCTCCGAAGCCTTGCTTGCCTCCAAGAATATCGAAGAAGTGTTTGCTGATGATCCTGAACTTCGCAAAACCATTCGCCAAGCGATGGATAAGTATGCTTCGATTCCAGAAGATTTGGATAAAGAAGCCCGTAGTAGACTGAAAAACCTCCGCGAAGGCTCTCCTGATTGGGAAATTGAATACCCTCGCGTTGTTGCTCAACTGAAAAGACAGAAAGGACTTTAAGTCTTTTTAAAGCATGCGAACTCATCGCTGCGATGTTTTAATTGTGGGAGCCGGTCCGGCGGGCGCTCACTTAGCATCTTTATTAGGCCGTGCCGGCTTTTCGGTTATTCTGGTAGACAAAAACTTAGAAGGTGAAACAGGCGCCCGATGGGTTAATGGTATCCCTTTATGGGTTTTTGCTGAAGCAGGCCTTGAAAAACCCGAAATCCACGAAGTTCATACAGCTGGTTCAAGATTTACGCTGATCGACCCGACGCATCAAGCACGGGTATCGATTTCTGTGCCTTTTCTGCTCGATGTCGATATGCGCAGCTTTGGCGATCGGTTGGTGAGCCGTGCTCAGGCGTCTCCGGGCGTGCGCGTGATGCTTGGCAAGGCGATTAAAGGTTTTGAGTTTGATCATCACGGCCGCCCTTTAAGAGCTTTTTCGCAAACGGACAGTTTTGAAGCGGAGTTAATGGTCGATGTGTCTGGCCTTTCCGCCATCATTCGAAAGGGGACACCTTTTTTAAAAGAACTATGTCCGCCCATTGAACCCAAAGATTTATGCCGAGCAGCTCAAGAAGTTCGGGCTATTAAAGATCCGCATGGTGCTTTAAATTTTCTGGAAAAGCAGAATTGCCAAAGTGGTGAGATCCTATCTTGGGTTGGCGTAGCCGGAGGCTATTCAGTTCTGCGCATTCAGATAGCGTCCGACCTTCGGACCATGGCCTTTTTAACTGGTTCAAGAGCGCTGTTTGGCGTTCCTTCCGGCGCTAAGATTATCCAAAATTTCATTGCCACGCACCCTTGGGTGGGCGACAAAATTTTTGGAGGACAGCGAGCCATTCCCTTAGGTCGTCCCTACGCACATTTGGTCGCGCCCGGAGTGGCTTTGGTCGGTGACAGCGCGGGGCAAGTCTATGCTAGCCATGGCAGCGGCATCGCTATGGGCCTTTTGGCAGCGAAAATTTTGGCGAAGCATTTGATTCAAGGTGCCACTCGGGGAGATGATATCGGTTCGCTTTCGGTTCTATGGGGTTATGCACACGAATTTCATGACACTTATGGGCCGCTTTTGGCCATGTCCGATTTAAACAGGCGCTTTTCCCAAACGCTGTCGCCCTATGAAGTCCATCAAATTATTGCCAGCGGTCTTTTGAGCGCGGGGATTTTGCGCAGTTCTTTGATGCAACAACGGCCTGAAATCAGCTGGCGCGAGACTTCTAACCAAATGAAAGCTTTGGTCAGAGCGCCTGGGCTAAGCATGCGTGTTATGTGGGCTTTTTCAAAGTTGCCCAAAATCCTGTGGGCCAGCAAGCAATATCCTTCGGAGCCCGACTTGCCAAAGGCCTTAGCATACGAGAGAAGATTAGCTGGTTTGCTATGACACTTTTTTCTCAAAAATTAACCACTCCCATTGGTGAGCTAATATTAACTGCAAATGACAGCGCATTAACGGGTATATTCTATCGATTACCGAAAAGTTTGGATATGCTGAGAGACACTGAGACGCCGGTGCTTAAACAAGCCAAAGCACAACTCGTCGAATATTTCGCCTGCAAACGCCAGCATTTTGATCTACCACTGGAATTTCAGGGAACTGATTTTCAAAAACGAGTTTGGCAGGCGCTCTTACAAATTCCTTACGGCGAAACACGTTCTTATGCCCAGATTGCTGTGCAGGTTGGATCGCCAAAGGCTGTGAGGGCTGTTGGACTCGCCAACTCCAAAAACCCCATTTCGATTATTGCCGCATGCCATCGCGTGATTGGCTCGAATAAAAAGCTCACTGGCTACGCCGGGGGCCTTCCTAACAAAGAATATTTACTAAAGTTGGAAAATGCGTCGTTGGCTTGAAAGACCTGTGGATTTAGGCGCGGTGAATCGCCTGATCATCGAACTCGATATTTCGCGTTTGCTGGCCCGAATATTGGTCGCTCGTGGTATCGATGACCCAGCGAAGGCGCAGCGCTATCTAAACCCCAGCTTGGCAGATCTGCCTAATCCAGACGCCCTAGCGGGGATGCAGGATGCTTGCCTTCGAATGGTTAAAGCGATTTTAGAAGGTGAAAAAATCGGCGTCTTTGGTGATTACGATGTCGATGGCGTGACGTCGACGGTTATTTTATCCGAGTTTCTCGAAAGCGTCGGGGCAGACGTGGTGGTCACGTTGCCAAATCGCTTAACGGAAGGCTATGGGCTAAGTCTGGCCGGCCTAGAACGCCTGGAAAAGCAGGGTGTGCGATTAATCGTCACGGTTGACTGCGGTGTTACCGCTCATGAAGAAATCGACGCGGCCATTGCTCGAAACATTGATGTCATTGTCATTGATCACCACACGGTCCCGGTTGTCCTACCAAAAGCGGTAGCGGTGATTAACCCGCACCGAAACGACTGCACGCGCAGTGCGCATCACCTATGTGCTGCCGGTGTGACTTTTAATCTCTGTATGGCTTTGCGCAAAGCTTTGAGAGAACGAGGCTTTTTTGCGACTCGCGCTGAGCCTAATCTCTCGAAACTGCTCGATTTGGTTGCACTCGGAACCGTTGCGGACGTTGTCCCGCTGATAGAAGACAATCGGATTTTTGTTCAAAAAGGTTTAGATCTCATCAAGAAAGCGCAGCGGCCAGGCATCAAAGCTTTGCTTGGTGCTTCAAAAATTGAGCCGCAAAAAGCCACTGCGGGCACTTTAGGTTTTCACTTGGGGCCGCGTATCAACGCAGCAGGCCGGTTAGAAAGCGCGATGAGCGCGGTAGAGCTACTCAAATCATCCGATTATATGCCGGCGTTTTTGATCGCTGAACAACTCGATGCCAGCAACCAAGAACGCAGAGAACTTGAAAAGCAGATTGTCGAAGAAGCGCTTGCAGAAATTGCCCTTTCTTCGGAGCATCAAGAGGCTTTTGCCATTGTTGTCGCAAGAGATACTTGGCATCCGGGCGTTGTTGGCATCGTTGCTAGCCGGCTTGTGGAAAAAACGGGCAAGCCCGCCATTGTTATCGGTCAAAACGGTAAAGGCTCGGGGCGTAGCATTCCTGGATTTCATTTGCATGAAGCCTTATGTGCCATCGAAGAGACTATGCTCGGATTCGGCGGGCATGCTCATGCGGTTGGCGTGCATGTGGATCTAGAAGATTTCAATTTGTTCCAAGATGCTTTTAGAGACTATGCAGGCCAAAAGTTGACGGCCGAAGATCTTGTGCCTTTGGTCTATCATGATGGCGATATTGCTTTGGACGACCTGAGTGAAAAGTTGGTAGAACTACTGGCCTTGGCGGCACCCTTTGGGCGTTCAAATCCGGAGCCAGTGTTCTGTTTGCGAGGCGTTCAAATAAAAGACGCTCGCGAACTTAAAGGCGGCCATCTTAAAGGCCAGTTGGTAAGCGATAAGAACATCGAGTTCATCGCCTTTGGCATGGCCGATAAATTGGAGTTGATCGCCAAACCGGTCGATTTGCTCGTCACCCCTGAAATCAATGAATGGATGGGCAGGCGTACGCTGCAGCTGCGCGTTAAAGACTTAGCTTTGCCAAAATCGTAGGTGAAGCGATATCAAGCTGCATGCTTGCTGTTGTTAGTTCTGCCACCGTTCTTGGTATTGAGGCGATTCCGATTCAGGTGGAAGTGGATATTGCTAATGGTTTGCCTGGCTTTGCCACGGTTGGACTTCCTGAAAATACCGTCAAAGAGGCTCGGGTCCGGGTACAGGCTGCGATAGCAAACTCAGATTATTTGTTTCCGGCGGGCCGTATCACGGTTAATTTGGCGCCTGCTCATCTTAGGAAAGAAGGCACCGGCTTTGATTTTCCCATTGCACTTGGCATTTTAGCAGCTCAAGGATTGATCCCGCTCGAGCGTTTGGCGAAGACTTTCGTTGTAGGCGAGCTATCTTTATCGGGGCAGGTCAGGCCGGTTCGAGGTGTGTTGGCGGTTGCGCAGCTGGCTTTTGAACAGGGCTTTCAATGCATGCTGGTGGCCAAAGAAAATGGCGCAGAAGCAGCTTTGGTGGCGGGTCTTGAAGTCCGCATGGTAGGAAATTTTCGCGATGCTGCACATTTCTTGGTGACAGGTGAAACCGACAAGTTGCCTGTTGCGGTGCCGAGTTTAGACATCGGTCTTAAAAGTTATGAAACAGATTTTAGTGATGTGCGCGGACAGTATCAAGCCAGGCGCTCTTTGGAAATCGCTGCCGCTGGTGGGCATAACCTAATCATGATTGGTGGACCCGGTGCGGGCAAAACCATGATGGCTAGGTGTCTGCCCACAATCTTGCCGCCTATGAATACGACCGAGGCTTTAGAGGTGACGCGCATACATTCGGCTGCTGGTCTTACCTTGGGCAGCGGAATGATAGATGAAAGGCCATTCAGAGCGCCGCATCACTCGATGACCAGGGCAGGTTTGGTCGGAGGGGGGACGGGCATTCCGCGTCCGGGCGAGTTGAGCTTGGCAAATAACGGCGTCCTATTTTTGGATGAATTACCTGAGTTTTCCAGAAACGTATTGGAGGTACTGCGCCAGCCTCTAGAGTCCGGTGAAGTCGTGTTAAGTCGGGCCAACGCCACGCTGCGCTATCCGGCCAAGATTATGTTGCTCGCAGCCATGAATCCTTGCCCTTGTGGTAATTATGGTACACCGCGTAAGAAATGCCGCTGCTCGCCGATTGACATTGGCAGGTATAAATCTCGCTTAAGTGGTCCGTTGCTTGACCGCATCGATTTGCATGTGGAAGTGCCGCCTGTAGATTTGGTGGCGCTGCAAAGTAGTTCGCTCGGAGAAAGCTCAGCCAGCGTCAGGGCACGGGTTTGTGCGGCTCGCGAACTGCAAAAAGCGCGTCTAGGGCCGCTCAAGCTCAATTCAAATATGACTAAGTCGCAATTGGTTGAGACAGGCACGCCCACCGCGGCAGGCCAAAAGCTGATCGGACTTGCTATCGATCGGTTGGGATTAAGCGCCAGGGGTTACGATCGAGTGCTTCGCGTGGCGCGCACCATTGCCGATTTGGCCAATTCGCCGGTTGTTGACTCGCCTCATGTTGGAGAAGCTTTGCAGTATCGAGGCGATGAAAAAATATTGCAGGCTGCTTAATAATTTTTAGGAGGATATAGTAATGCGTTATTTCATGTTATTTGCTTTAGCGGGATTTGCGCTAATGGCTGAGCCTGACACGGGCTTGATTAATGTGGCCGGTTGGGATGGAAGCTTTGCTTATAAAACAGTTCATGTGGCAGAAAAGCAGAACCGTTTTGAAATTGGCCTCCACTGGAAGTTTACGGACTGCGAAAGCTTCAGCTGCAGGTACTATGTCTATTTTGATAAACAAGATTGCCAAGTTTTGAGAGATGCAAATAGGCAATTTAGGTCCATGACATGTTCTAAAGAACTGCCAAGACAAGATAAGCGAATTCCATTTTTTAAGGGCGAGGAGTTGCAAGACATATTAAACATGGTTGAAGTCATTCAGCCTGTTTCGGTTAAAAGTCTGAGCTTTGAGATGGATTTGAAACAAGTTAAATTTGCATTGGAACAGACTGATAGCGCAGAATCCTTGGGATTTGCGATTCAGTTCTTCAATGCAGACGGATCTGGTGGTAGCTTTAATACTAATTGGCCGGCATTGTCATTTCCAGCTAGGCTTGTCGATTATATAACGCGTTAAGGCAAAATTTCTCGTTGGCGACGATGGTTAGTTTTGCTACTGGAAAATGCCTATGACTGATTTCATCGTTGCGCAAAAAGGTCTCGAAAATATCATTGTTGATAAAACCGCCTTGTCGCTGGTAGATGGCCAGCAGGGTTTGCTCATTTATCGAGGCTATCACATCGATGAAATGGCGAAATGCTCGTTTGAAGAGGTTTGCCACCTGTTTTTATTTGGACATTTGCCTAATCAAGCAGAACTTGAAAAATTTGATAAGCGGCTTAAAGCAAAACGCGCGGTAGAGCAGCTGGTGTTGGACTACGTTTTTAACGCACCTAAAAACGAGCAACCGATGGCCTTATTGCGCACCGCAGTGTCCATGTTGTCGGCCTATTTACCTGGGGTAGAAGATAATTCGCCTGCCTCATTGCAAGAAAATGCTATTGCCCTCATTGCTAAAACCACCACTTTGGCAGCCGCCATTGCGCGAGCCAAACGCGACCAAAAAGCCATTGAGCCCGATTTAACTTTGAGCCATGCGGCAAACTTTCTTTATATGTCTCGCGGAGAGCGGGTGGATGAAGTCGTTTCCAAAACTTTGGATACCGCGCTGGTGCTCCATGTGGACCATGGGTTCAATGCCAGCACATTCACCGCAAGGGTGACGGCCTCTACGCTAACTGATATCGTGTCGGCGGTGGTTGCGGCGATTGGCTCCCTGAAAGGTCCTCTGCATGGTGGCGCCAATACAGCGGTCATGGAAATGTTGCTGAAAATAGGCGAGCTGGATCAGGTCGATGCCTTTGTTGATAAAGCGATGCAGGAGAAACAAAAGATTCCGGGCTTCGGACATCGTGTTTACAAAACCATTGATCCTCGCGCCAAGCATCTAAAACTCATGTCGGAAGCCTGGGGCAAGCGGGTAGGCCAGGTGAAATGGTTCGCCATGAGCCAGCGCTTAGAAGATATGATGATGGAACGCAAAAAGCTCAACGCGAACGTGGATTTCTATTCAGCATCGACTTACTACGCCATGGGCATCCCTCCTGAAATGTACACCGTCATCTTCGCCATCGCCCGCATGGCAGGCTGGACTGCTCATGTGATGGAACAGCTAGCTGAAAACCGGCTGGTGAGACCAGAAGCGCAGTACACGGGAGTTCAAGACCTAAAATGGCTGCCCATCGATAAGAGATAGCTGAGAAAGAAATGCGAGAGCGGGGCAGACCCTAACGCCGGTCGGGGTCACGTAATCTTTCGTTCCAATTCCTGATATCTGATAGGCCTCAGCCATTGGGAATTTAGCTTTTAGATAGAGCAGCGCAGGAGAAACTTCTGCATTGTTCCATTTGCATTCCACCAACCAAACTGGGACGCGGTTTTTTAGAACGACGAAATCAACTTCACGCCCATCTATGTCTCTAAAATAGCGCAAGTCGTAGTCTTCTCCGAAACAGTCTTGGCGATAGTGTACCCATTTGAGCAAATGACAGGCCACCAAGTTTTCGAACCGAAGGCCTATTTCCGTAACCAAGGTCCAATCAAACTGATAATGTTTCTGCTCTTTTTTAACCGCCCGAATCTTGGGAGAGCCCAGGGGACTTAGACGAAAAATTGCATACAAACGTTCCAGGATAGTTACCCAGTTGCTCGCCGTCTTGTGAGCCACCTTCAAATCCTCGCGCAGCCCGTTAATAGAGAGCGGGCTTCCTACCAGTTCAGGTAAACGCATTGCCAATAGTTCTAGAGTCCCTAAGTCTTTGACTTGTTCTAGCTGGCTCAAATCCTCCTGAATCAGGCGCGAGCGATATTCCCTCGACCATCTCCGAGCTTCTACCTGGCTCCCGCCAAAAAATGGTTCAGGAAATCCGCCTAACTCCATTAAATCCATGAGAGTTTCTTGCGTGGGTGCAAGCTCCGACAAAGAGAGAGGATGGAGCCGTAGGTAGTGGTAACGGCCTTGCAACGAGTCACCTGAGTAGCGGTAATAGTCAAGCCTCGCGCTCCCGGTTACCAGAATTTGCTGCCCAGTTGGACGCCCATCATAAAGCCCTTTTAGCAAATTTCTCCATTGTCGGTATTTATGTAATTCATCAAATATCCATAAACCTGAGTTAGGAAGCTCGCCTTTTAGAATTTGTGAACGATGATCAGGTATATCCCAATTCAAATATCCTACACCCGATTTGGGCAATAGTTTTCTCGCCAGGGTGGTCTTTCCGACCTGCCGCGGACCGCCCACAAAAACCATTTTTTTCGAAAGGTCTTTCTTGATTTGGGGCATTAAATAACGATCATGCATTAGGTGAGCATACGAGTATTTTAGACACCTGTCAAAAATACTCGCGAATAATTTTGACAGGTGTCTAAAATACTCGGAAAGAGTTGTTTGACTTTAAAGATAATATTGATTTACGGTTAAATTGTGCGGAAAATATCGTATTTAATATGTATATTTATGTTTTCAGTTTTGTTATCTCTTGAACTGAGAGGAGAGATTCAGCCATGGGTTTATCCGCCTAAAAAGCTGGGGTTTCAGTACGAGCACGGACCAAGTTTGCCCGCCGGGATGGTTTATTATTCCGAAGGTCGGTTCGAAGTTATTGAGGTCGACTTAAAAAGTTTCGATGTCGAGGTTGCTGCGCCAGAGGATAACAGAACGTCACTTACTACTTTAGAGCTCATCAAAAGAAATCATGGCATAGCTGGGATTAATGGAGGTTTCTGGAACGCCTCTTCGCTGTTCAGTCCTTTCGCGGGTCCTGATAGCATTGTGGTTGCTCATGGGAGCTTGCTCGGTGATTCCTTGTTGCCGGCTCCTACCATCGGATGGAATAGTCTTGGAGCCGTCTACGGATACGTGGCCATTCAGCACTATCTTGACATAAAGATGAATGGATCAGCGAGTGTTCAAGTCCCTCTACTAGATGACGATGCTGTGCCTGATGGCATTTTAAGGAAGATTTTTGTTGATGGTGGTAAAGTTCAACCACATGGACATCGGTTCAAGATAGATCCGAGGTTTAGTGAAAACCTGGATCAATATATTGGTCATCGGGCGGAACCTCGATTCCGCTTTATTAATTTCGATGTTAACCGGCCGGATAGTGCTTGGAAAGATCTTGATTTTGCAATTGCAGGTAACCTTGCGCTCGTTGTGGAGGGAAAGGTTGCTCGCTTTGAACCTTGGCAACTCAACCCAATAAGGGGGGAAGACTCTTCCCCGCGGACAGGCTTGTGTCTAAACAAATATGGACGTTTGCTGTTAGCAATTTCTGTAAATTCCAATATCAAACAATTTGCCGAATTTCTACAAAACAAGGCCTGCCAATTTGCAATTAATCTCGATGGTGGGCCTTCAACGACGCTGTTTTACGAAAATCGTTTCTTCTCGGATTACCCGTTAGGTTACCAGGGCAGGTCTATTCACAACGCGATTATCGTTGTTCCCAAAGGCGAGAGGTAGAAAATGAGCAATCTAATCCTAGTGCCAATCCTTCTGTTGATTTTGGCTTCTTGTCAGCAACATTCATCCTCAGAACAGAATTCCTGTGATCTCTACTACAAAAGAGGGTCATTAATTGCACAGGGCGGCACCGGGAAGGTTTATCGGGTCAAGTTTCATAATTATTCTGCTGTTGTTAAAGAGGTTGTTGGTCAAGACTTGAGTCATGACACTGAACTGACCGAAAAGGCCAGGACGCTTGGCGTGGCACCGCCAATCTATAGCAGTGGGGTATGTGAGCGAGATGGGCAGCTAATTTCCTATAAAATCACGCCCGAACTCCATCCGGTTGACCTCCGTATCATTGAAGCATTTCCTCAAGAATTTGAGCAGCAGATGCTGTCGGCCCTCAATACATTGCATGAGCATAACATCACTCAGGGCGACATTCATCTTGGCAATATCCTATACGATAATCCTGAAGCCCCCAGGTTCTATTTGACAGATTTCGATAAAGGACTCGACTTGCATGGTATTCCTCAACCAGAAGCCCAGGGCCATATTGACTATGAAAACCAGCGACTGCAGCGATTGTTTTCGGGTGAGTATTTTCCTCCCGGAGGAAAACCCGGTAAGTATGAACGCTGGCAGCCATTTATCTATCCATGGAAGCAATTCGATCTGAACCATGATGCTAAAATTAGTGATGCTGAAGTTCCAAAGCTGCAGCAATTCTTGGGCTCAGCAACAAGAGGCGATATAGCTGCCAAACTTTATCATATTCGAATGACTCACCAATTGACACAAGAGCAGAGAAGGGGACTGTTCGCGGATACTGACAATGACGGAGAGTTATCCCAAGCTGAAATTAGCAGGTTGTCAACGTTGTTTCCTGGGCTAACTGAAAACCAAAGAGAAAACATTCAGAGGGCATACGACCAATTCGCTACAAAACTCCGTCTTCACTTTCACAGCATGGTGAAAAAAGGTTCTGAACGGGAGGTGATGCCTGGCCTTGAGGCAAAAAATATTTTGGTTATTACGGCGGGCGATCTCAACCCTAAAAGGCGTTTCCCTTTGCTAACCAGTCCAGTATTTGCAAGCCTTGCTCGAAATAACGGCTATCGCTTTGAGTATTTTAGCTCCAGCCTTTCTGCGCCCTGGGTTCCGTATTGGAACAAAATCTGGATGTTGCTCGATCGCATGCAGGACTCAGAAAACAAAGTCATTGTTTGGCTTGACGATGATGGTGTAGCCAGTCCTAACAGCGATATGATCGAACAATTTTTAAAGGCTTACCCTGACAAAGATTTCATTGTGGCCATGGATCCAGAGGCGTGGGCCACACTTAATACAGGCGCGATCATTCTGAGAAACACGAAATCGAGCATGGGTTTGTTGCTTCAAACTATCTTGGTCGGCCTTGAGGATCGAACTGTCAAAGGTAATTTTCGTCATCATCATCTTGTCAGCTGCGGCCAAGATGAAACCTGTCTGCACGAACAGCAAGCTCTTCAAGAACTTTACGCTAGAATTGTCTGGACAGATGAAGACTTGGATATGATTAGCAGGCTGCTGGCAGATATTGGGGTTTTCAATCCAGCAAATTTTGGAAAGCGAGAAAGAATAACGTCGAGAGATTGGACAAAAGTGATTGAGGTTGTCCCTCAGATCGATCCCAAAAGCGGTAGAAATCTGAATGTTTTCTTTAGTCCTTTTCAACCTTATAAATTGGAAGGCCGATTCTTTTTGCCCTCACGCGTCAAAATACCTTACAACCTAGCAGAACGACCATTCTATATGCAACCCGCAGGACAATCGGTTTATAAATATGATGCTATTAAATCTCTCGTCGAGAGCCTTCGGTTATAGAGCGGAGAGGGTTACATCTCTCATTTCGCCGGAATCTAATGATTTAATCTTCGCGCTGTCGCTTTCGACTTCGCGTTGGCCTAGCACTAATACTTCTTTGGCGCGTAGCCTGTCTGCTCTGCGCATTTGGGCTTTGACGCTTTTAGGTTTGTGCTCGAAATCAACCGTCATACCTTTGCGTCGCAATGCGAATAAGAGCTCTAGAGCCTTCGCTCGGCCGATGTCATCGGCATAGACCAGGCTTAGATCAGGCCGTTTCTCAGCAAGCGCGAAGCCGCTTTCTTGCATTAGAATTGCTAAGCGTTCGACGCCGGCTGCCATGCCGATGGCAGGGGTTTTTGGGCCGCCGAGTTCTTCGACTAAACCGTCATAACGACCACCGCCGGCCACGGTGTTTTGAGCACCAAGCCCCGATTCGGCGATGAATTCAAATACGGTGCGGGTATAATAATCCAGCCCCCGTACCAATTTGTGCGACACTTCGTAGGCTACGCCTAGTTTAGATAACCCATTCAAAACTTCTTCAAAATGCCCTTTGGAGTCAGCGCCAAAAAAATCCAAGATGCGAGGCGCTTTTTCAACCAAAGAGATGCAGCTAGGGTTTTTGCAATCCAAGATACGAAGCGTGTTTTGCGTCATGCGTCTTTGGCAATCGGCACAAAGCTGTTCGGTTAGAGGCTCGAAATACGCGCGTAGAGCTTGCATGAAAACTTGGCGCTCTTCAGGCTCGCCCAGACTGTTGATCGCTAATTTGATTGGACCAATGGGAAGAGAAGCCAGCCAGTCATGCACCATCGCCAAAAACTCAATGTCTGCGCTTGCGCTGGCACAGCCTAGAAATTCAGCGCCAACCTGGCAAAACTCTCGCAAACGGCCTTTTTGGGGGCGTTCGCGTCTAAACATCGAGCCTGTGTAGAAAATCTTTGCTTCTTGTTCTGCAGACAGCAGGTTGTTTTGTACCAACGCCCGCACCGCACCAGCGGTACCTTCTGGGCGCATGCAAATCATCGTCCCATCACGGTCTTCGAGCGCGTACATTTCTTTCGTAACAATGTCCGAGGACTCGCCGACGCTTCGAACAAAAAGGCTTAACTCTTCTAAAATGGGGGTCTGAATTTCGGATAAGCCATAATTTTCAAAGACGTGAATCGCTTTGCCAATAATAAAGCGTCTCGTTTGCAATTCGGTCGAAAATAAATCAGGCATGCCTTTCATACATGGCAAGAATGGCATGCTCTCGTCTTTTGGAAAAGGGAGGCTCCGGCGGCTCTTAAGTTCATTCAGGTGAGTAGACAATTATGGGATCTGAACGGTCATTTTCTGCGACCGAAATTGTGGCCAAATAATGTGCCTTTAACTGTTTAAGGAGCTGGCCGAAGGAGTAGTTATTGATTAGTGTTCGCGCGCTTAACGGCAAGCCCTGAATGGGACTTCGAATCGCATGACCAAATGGAAATTGGGCTATCCAGAGCGTTATTTCATTGCGTTCGTAAGTGTGACCGTCACTTGCAACCGCTGGATACTGGAAAGGCTCTAAAGAGATAGCACAGTGATAATTCTGCAGAATTGTTTCTCCAGGCGTGCCATCTAGCAGGTCGGCTATCATTTGTCTGAGTGTAATATTTGGGAAAGAGATGACTGGCTTCTGGAATTTCCCTTTTTTTTGCGCTTTTTCGAACGCATTTTTTTGGTAAGAAATGCCATCACTGGTGACAACAGGATTTGTCATTATTTCTCCAGATAAAGGGCAGATGATTGCAGGATAAGTAGCCATTAGAGTCAGTTCAAACTCGCTTGGGGGCTCCTTAACAGGTGCCGACTGCATACATCCTGCTTGTATTAGATTTGGTATAAAGGGGGCTACTTGCTCCGGTCGTGGCTTTAAACTGAATTCGTCGCTCGCTTCATTTGCTTCGGAGGGGTACTGGTTCTCAAACTGGAGTTGCGCTAGTTCATCTTTAAGTTCGTCAAGGCTTTTTGACTCGGGATCGTAGACAACGTAAGCTTCCCGTATTTGATTGATAATCTGGCAGATTTTTTCTCGGATCTGCTCCCACGTTGGACCTACGGTTATAAGGCTTTGAAATAAAGTGATTCTCATTTCGCTGCGCCTTTGTGCTTCTTCTTCAATTTGTTGAGCTTTGATTTCAGCGTTGGAAATAATACTAAGCCAAGGGCCTACTGGGCTTTTTTGAGCGGCCGCCGTTAATGAAAACAGAAGAATATAAGCGGTAAGCCAGGTTACTCTCATCCCCCAGCAACAACGTACCGCTTAAAAATATTTTGTTATAGGCAAGAAGCTCGTGCAGCGCCGTAGCGATGTTCGAATGGGACGTAGACTAAAGTCGAAGCAGTCGTGTTCGCTTTAGGGGCGTAATCGACGATGGTGCAGCTCTTATATGAGTTTGTGTGCTTTTTGACTAAAGACAGGCCAGTGGAAGTTGAAACAAACCGGTCATAAGCGCCGCCTTTGAGTTCGCGTTCCTCAGGGCTGTGTGCAGAAGTTAGGATGTAATCCACAACACCTTTTTTCCACATTCCGACCCTGTCATGCATTGCTTTTTGTTGAGCTTCAATCAGTGAGTCGTCGCTTTCTTTGGTGCTGACGAACATGACGTGCGCAAAACCATTTTCTACCATGCTGGTCGATAGATCAGAGCAGTCCGCGAGTAGCCTGCCATAAACATCGTGGCTATCATCTAATGTGCAGTGCCAGGTGCCGGCTCGCGCATGTTTGGTCGCGTCTTTAGAATTGTCGAACAGCTCATCTGCTCGCCAGTTGCCCCATTGGTGGACTGATCCGTAGGATTCCAGAGAGTTAATGCCTCGAATACGGCTACTTTTTCCGGCTAGCGGACCTGTTAAAACTCTGAATGTATCTCCGTCGTTGAAGTAAACCTTAACCTTTTTACCATCCAAAACGACATCCGTTTGTGGATAACTTGCTGCAAAAAGTGGCGAAATTTGTAGAAACCCGAACAAGAATAATAGACGCATCATGGCCAGCCTCTCCTCGGGATGACAGTTAACCACAAATTTATTTATCTGAAATCAGTCATTTGACCGAGAAGAACTGTTTTGTTTTTTCAGCGAGCTGAAATCCAACTCTATCCTGTGCTTCTCGAGTCGATGCTGCCAAATGAGGTGTCAAAATAACATTTGGATGCTTGATCAGTGGGCTGATTTCTTTTGGTGGTTCCTGTTCGAAAACATCGAGTGCTGCACCTGCAACGAAGCCAGCTTCCAGTGCACCAAATAAAGCTGCCTCATCAACAATGCCGCCTCTAGCGGCATGAATGATGCGAACGCCTTTTTTCATTTTTTTGAAGGCATCGGTTGATAACATATGCCTGGTTTGAGGCAATAATGGCACGTGAATGGTGATGAAATCGGCCTGTGCATACAGGCTGTCCAGTGAAACCAGTAAGTCGCTTTTAGCCACGGGATCATACGCGACTACTTTCATGCGTAGGCCTTGCGCTAACTCGGCAACGATCTGGCCTACTTGGCCAAGCCCGATGATGCCTAACGTTTTATCACGCAGCTCCGTGCCCATGAATTTGGATTTTTCCCAGGCACCGGCTTTCATGCTGGCAGTTGCCTGAGGGATATGCCGAGCGAGCGACATCATCAGTGCAACGGTGTGCTCCGCGGTACTGACTAGATTTCCTTGAGGTGTATTGACGACTTCGATGTTTTTTTGGCGAGCAGCATCTAGATCGATGTTGTCGAGGCCGATGCCAGCGCGGCCAATGAGCTTCAGCTTGTCGGCTTTTTGAAGGAGCTCAGCGGTTACCTGTGTCTGACTGCGCACCAGCAGGGCTTCGTAGTCGCCGATTTGGCTTAAATGCTCCATGCCGACATCTACTGAGAATGCGGGGTTGCCTTTCAGCACATCGATGGCTTCAGGAGAGAGCTTGTCGGAAATCAGAATTCGAATCATGAATCACCTGGAAAGAGGGCGTATTTCGAAAAGGTTCGCTAGCCAATACGCGTATACCGATATGATAGCGATATAGTCCAGACTTTTGGCTAATGATCAGATCGTAAATTTTTCCAGCCTCGATTTCATGAACACGAAGTACTGATTTATCGGCGCTCATAAATTCGTAAAAGACTTCGGATAGAAGCGGCAGCATGGCGTCGCTCTGCTGGAGCTTGACCATCAAAGGGCCTTCGACATGCAAAGGCTGGTCATGAAGCAAACTGTGCGGGAACGGCGTTGGCTGCTGTGTCCAACGTGATTTGTAATGTGCTAAAATCGGTTCAATGTTTTTACTGTTTAAAGCCGTGTTGGCGGCCTTAATCGCAAAGAGGCGATAGAAAGATCGCTCGAGACTTCGTGTGTACGGAAAAGATTGCTTGTCACCAGAAAATGCATATCGAACGACCGGTTCATTGACCAGAATATTGCTCTCATGAGTGCGTTGGCGATCAATCCAATGTTTTAATTTATCATAGGTAACAATAGGTACTTTCTTGCAATATTGTTCATAATTATCGCCGCCTTTCACATTGAAAAGTAAGCCATACTTCGTACCGCTCAGTTGGCTTGTGAGCTGCGATAATACCCGGTCCTGAACGCGCTTGGGACGTTTCAAATCTTTCAAAAACTGGCGTGCATAAGGTCTGAGCCAAAATTTTAAGCCAAAGGCGCGAAGGGACATAAGCTAATACTATCTAACAATAGGCTGGGAAGCAATACGGCTAATTCTCATGAGTAATTCTTCTCTGCCTAGATGCTCATTGGATGAAACAGCGAAACACTGGTCCGATGATATTTCTAAAATGCGAGCAAATCGCTTTTGCATATCTTTGCGTTTAGATAATGGCAGTTGATCGATTTTAGTCATGACGACCAAGTAGTAGGGAACATGTTCCCGAAATTGCCGGCTGATTTCGATGTCTTCTTCTTTGGGGTCCCGCCTGCAATCCAGCAAATGAATCATCACGTTTAGCTGCTCACGTTTTTCGATATAGTCTGACAGCAAGTCGGACAGCGTGTCGCGTTCTGTTAAAGATAGCTTAGCGTAACCGTGCCCAGGCAAATCTAGAAACCAAATCTTCTTTTTTTCAAGCTCTGCTTCAAATAAGTTCAAAGCGCGGGTACGCCCAGGGGTTTTCGAAACCCGGGCCAGGCTTTTTTGGCCAGCGAGAAAATTCAGCAAAGAAGATTTGCCAACGTTTGAGCGCCCAAAAAAGGCGATTTCGGTCATGTCGCCGGCTGGCAAAAGCTCGACGCTGGGTACTGACAATAAAAATTTAGCTTTTTCGAGCCTAAGAGCTTCCATAACTATGTAATCCGTCTGCAAACCACCCTAGGTTAACCCCTAAAAAGCCTGCAATAATAATAAAAAATCCAACCACTCCAATCACAGCGGATTTTGGTCCGGCCCAACCATAGGTGATGCGGGTGTGTAAGTACAGAGCATAGGTAATCCAAATCACCAAGGCGCCTGTTTCTTTCGGATCCCAAGCCCAGTAACGACCCCAAGCATAATGTGCCCAAAGCGCCCCGGTTACCAACACCACCGCCATGAGGGCAAACGAGACCAAAATATTTGAATAAGCAATATGATCAAGCTGCTCAGAAGAAGGCAATAAACTACGTATTTTCGTAGGATATAAAAACACCAAGCCAACAAATATCTGCACCAAGCAAATAAAGCCAAACAAACTCATATTCCAAACGCTCATTTCGCCATTTAAAAATACGAGCCCGCCGCTTGCCAGTAATACGAGCGCCACCCAAAGCGCGATTTTCCGCAAGGGCACACGGCTTTCGTCCTTGACCAAATAAAGAAAGCTAGACACCGCACCAATGGTTCCCGCCGCATACGCAATCGAGGCGCTAATCACATGGACCATAATCCACCAGCTTTTGAGCGCCGGCACCAACGGCTTGATTTTGCCATCCGTCAACGAAGCAATCCCCAAAGCAGTGAGCGCTAAAAGCAAAGCAAACACGCCAACAAAAGGCGGCTTCCATTTAACTTCGCAAATCAAGAAGACCAGGATGAGCCCCCAACCCATATAGACCATAATCTCGTATAAGTTTGACCAGGGCGGATGCTGGGTGAGCACTTGCCAATAAGCGATCCCGTGGAGCTCTTCCCCGGTACTAAGTCTATAAGCATCAAGCTCAATCAAACCAGCTTCAAACCAGCGAAAGCCCATCCCAATCGTTTGGGTTAAAAATCCCAGGGCAACAATAGTCGTAGCGATTTGCCGAATTCGTTCGCGCTTCAGACTTAAGTTTAAAGCATACAGAAATAAAGCCAGCACATAGGCGCCGGCGCAGATATTATATAGACTGGTGCTGACTAACAATTTTTTCAAACTCCTGTCGAAATGCTTGGGGGTACCGGTTACAAACGCCGGCCAATGTAAGCTCAAACTCGCCGTTTTCTAGCTGGGTAACTTTGGCGTAATAGCGGCGCTGGTTCATGCCAAACGCCATGGCCAGGCCAAAAAACATTAAGATAAAGCCAGCAAAGACGAAATAGGCACCCGGCACTTTACCCACGCTAATACCTGTCGCATAAGGCTCATCGAAGCCGGCAAAAATAATCTCTTGCTCACCCCGTCTGACTTCAGCATCAAACTTTGGCTGCTTGCGAAACACGACGAACTCGGAACCATTAAGCTCGATTTGCACTGCGCTGCCCAGGCCAGCATAGTCCTCAAAAAGCTCGGTGACTTTGAGCGAGTTTTTGTCAAATGCAACCGGCTCGCCCGGCTTAACCTGCACTGTGCGAGACTTGCCGCCGCGAGGTGCGATTTTGAGATTGACTAGTTTTTCGCCATCCAGGGACTGGTAGGAAGCCTGGTAGAAAGTGTAACCTTGATATTCAAGCGGGTCGTTCACCCGGATAGTTTTGGATACTACCGGCGTTTCCAGATTATCAGGCGAAAAAATAGCCAAATCCGATTCATATGCCATCGGGCTACCATCCGCGTAGGTCTTCAGCCTAAAATCACTGCACTGGATAACAAAGTTCAAACGATGCGAATAAGTCTTGCCGCCAACGCCTTTAGCCTGGACGATTTGGCTAAACTGCCCCTCAGGAATCAGCATCATACCATCGACCCCCAGCTGGGTAGCAGCGATTGAGCCGAACATAATAAATAGCAAAGCTGTATGGATAATATAGACACCGCAGCGGGCATATTTATGCCGTTCAAAAAAGATATAGATGGTATCGCCTTCTTGCCAGCGCTTCTCTTTAGCAGAAAAAATGCTGGTGCTGACTTGATTAACGATCAACACCGCTTTTTGAGAAGCTTTGCGCAGTAAATAATTATCCAAAAGCAAATGCGGATTTCGAGCGTCTACCCAAATCTTAGGCAGCCTGGCGATTGAGCAGCCGATCAGATTCAAAGCCAGCAGCAGCACTAAAATCCCGAACCACCAGGAATGGTAAACATCATGCAGCTCTAAAAACAAAAATGCATCGCGTACTAAGGGCGCCTTAATATTCTGAAGATGGGTAGCCAGAGGCTTGGTTTGGTCCCAGAACATGCCGGTAAAAAGTGCGATGCCCAGACCTATAAAAATCACCAGTGTCAACTTCAAAGAAGCAAACAATCGAAAGGTGTAGTGATAGAGGCGCCGCATGAAAAAGCGTTATCGGTAAGATAAGGGCGCTTGTAAATCCCTATTTGCGCGTGGAGAGTTGTTGCTTAGGCGTGTGTGGGTGCTATGATGGAGCGCATGTTCCTTAACTTTTTGTACCAACAACATTTTAATTTTAGCTTTTTAAATGTTCTAAGGTATCCATCATTTAGAATTTTAATGGCTGCTTTTACAGCGCTGTTATTAAGTTTATTTTTATTTCCTTGGTTCATTAGGCGGATGCAGGTTTTCAAATTCGGCCAGGAAATTCGCAAAGATGGTCCACAGGATCATTTTAAAAAGCAAGGGACGCCTACCATGGGTGGGTTGTTAATTTTGTTGGCGGTCACTGTCTCGACTTTGCTTTGGGCAGATTTGGGCCACGCTGGCATTTGGATGCTTTTGTGGGTGATGCTTGGGTATGGCGCTATTGGCGCTTATGATGATTACCAAAAGATTAAGTTTAAAAACACCAAGGGTCTGTCTGCACCTAAGAAGTTGTTTTGGCAGTTTTTTATTGGCGCGGTTGCTCTGGGTTTGTATGTTTATAACTTTTCATCCATGCCGTTCTCATCTGAACTAAATATGCCTTTCGTGGCATTCGAGAGATTTCATCCGGAATTGCCGATTTGGCTCTATTTTGGTTTTGCGCTGTTTCTGCTTCTGGGAACATCGAATGCGGTGAACTTGACCGATGGTTTGGATGGCTTAGCCATTGGGCCAGTGTTGATTAGTTGCTCGGTGTTTTTGGTGCTTGCTTATGCGGCAGGAACAACTTTAGCGGATTTCAATATTGCGAAATATTTGCGGATTGCGTCGGTCGAAGGCGCTTCGGAGCTGTCGGTTTTTTGCGGTGCGGTGATAGGGGCTGGTGTTGGTTTTCTTTGGTATAACGCTTATCCAGCGCTGATTTTTATGGGGGATGTTGGCTCTTTGGCGCTCGGCGGCGTGCTGGGGTTATTGGCGATTTTGACGAAGAATGAGCTTCTTTCGGCACTGCTTCATGGGGCTTTTTTGATGGAAGCGGTGAGTGTGATTTTGCAGGTGGCATCGTTCAAGCTGCGCAAAAAACGCATTTTTAAGATGGCGCCCATTCATCATCATTTTGAATTGTTGGGTTGGCCAGAGCCTAGGGTGATCGTTCGCTTTTGGATTTTTGCTGGTTTACTGGCTTTGTTGGCCATTACATCGTTGAAGTTGAGATAGGTATGAAGATAGGTGTGGTAGGGCGCGGGCGCTCGGGTAAAGCGGCTTTTGATTGGTTAACGCTGCAGGGCGAATCACCTGAATTTTTAGATGATGTTGATGGCAACTTGACGCCGGATTCGGTGATGCCGTTTGATGCATTGGTGCTATCGCCCGGTGTTCCCCGAAGGCATCCGGCCATCGAGGCAGCGATTAAGCACAATAAGCCGATTTATAATGAGATCGAGCTAGCAAGCAAAGCGCTTGTGGGCTGCAGATTTGTTGGCATCACGGGCACTAATGGCAAGTCGACGACCACGGCACTGCTGGGTCATATTCTTGCACAGGAGCAGCCGGACGTGTTTGTGGGCGGTAATTTAGGCAGGCCGCTTTGCGAGGCTTTAATTGCCGGGGAAAGACCACGGTTGGCGGTGCTTGAACTTTCTAGTTTTCAGCTTGAAACGATTAAGCAGCTCTCGTTGGATGTGGCCATTTTGCTTAACTTAACGCCGGATCATTTGGACCGGTATGATAGTGCCCAGCACTATTATGATGTCAAAAAGCAGATTTTTGAGCTTTTGAAGTCTGAAGGGGTTCGGATCGAATTGCCATCCAGCGAGTTGCCGCCGGGGTTTAAAGCACCGGCCAAGCTGATTGGCACGCATAATATGCAGAACATCCGCGCGGCGGTTTTGGCTGCGCAAGCGCTGGGTGTGTCCGATGCGGTGATACAGTGTGGTTTGGATAGCTTTCCCGGTATTGCGCACCGACTGGAAATATTAGGCGAAAAAAACGGCGTAACTTGGATTAACGATTCTAAGGCTACGACAGTTGAGTCGGTGCTGGCGGCGCTTGATTGTTTTTCTGCTGGTGTTCATTTGATTTTGGGTGGGCTGGGTAAGCAGGCTAGTTATCGGCCACTGGTCCCCGCTTGCCATGGCAAAGTGCGAGCAGTCTATCTTATTGGGCAAGATGCACAGCGGATAGAAGATGCTTTTGCTGGGCATGAGGCCGGCATCAATATTTATCGCGCTGAGACCTTGGAAAAAGCGGTGCAGCTGGCGTTTCAGGAAGCGGTTCAGGGGGAGACAGTGCTTTTATCGCCCTCTTGTGCGAGTTACGACCAATTTAAGAGTTTTGAAGATCGGGGCAACAAGTTTAGGAGTATGTTTCATGGTCTCTAAGTTAATTGCCTGTGCCAGCATTACCCTGGTGATGCTCGGGATTGTGATTGTGTTTTCAAGCTCAGCGGTGATGGCGCATTTTGGTTATCACGACTCGATGTTTTTCTTAAAGCGTCAGCTATTTTTCTTGGTCTTAGGTTTAATCGCTTTTGGTGGAGCGCTTTATTTAGATCCAAAATACTACCAAAAGTACGCTTATCACTTTTATTTTTTCGCCTTGTTTTTGCTGGTGTTGGTGCTGATACCAGGAGTTGGGAAGTCTGCGGGTGGGGCAGCTCGGTGGATTTCTTTGGGGCCTTTGAGATTGCAGGCAGGCGAGGTGTTAAAGCCAGCGTTGGCAATTTATTTGGCCATGTCGCTGGCTAAAAAAGGCGAAAAAATGTTGCTGTTTCGGGTGGGCATTGTACCGCATTTGGTCCTCCCCGGGATTGCCATGGGACTTTTGCTGCTGGAGCCTGACTTTGGGACAACGGTCATTGTGGCATTGGTTACGTTCTCGATGCTTTTTATTGGCGGCGCGCGCGTGGCCTATTTGCTCGGGGCGATCTTGATTGCCATTCCGGTGGCGATTCAGGTGGTGGCATCCAGTCCTTATAGAATGGCACGTGTCATGGCATTTTTGGATCCTTGGACGCATCGTCAAGAAGGTGGGTATCAGGTGGTTCAAAGTCTGATGACGCTGGGCTCTGGGGGCTGGTTTGGTAAAGGCTTTGGTCAAGGGCCTTCTAAGTTATATTTTCTGCCCGCATCGCATACCGATTTTATCTTGGCAGTGATAGGTGAAGAGCTTGGTTTTATGGGCATTGTCTTGGTGCTCGCCTGTTTTGGTGCTTTGCTTTTTTCAGGGTTTCAAATCGCTCTTAAGAGCAGAGATCCTTTTAAAACTTACCTCGCCATGGGGCTTACGGCGCTTATGACCTTGCAGGCAACGTTGAACGCCTTCGTGGTGATGGGTTTAGTGCCTACGAAAGGGCTAACATTACCGCTGGTTAGCTATGGGGGCAGCAGTCTCATTATGGCTTGTTGGATGATTGGGGTGCTTTTCCGGTTAGGCAGAGAATTGAAAATATGATAGCTGCCTGAGCATGAAATGCTTGGTTAAGCTTGGTCTGATTTTGACGTTTGCATGGGCTGTGGTTGCCGAGGAAGTCGTTAAGCTTCTGCCGCACCAGGAAACTGCGATTAATTACCTGCTGAATCATCCAGAGCAAAAAGGCCTGTTGATTAACCATTATATGGGCACTGGTAAGACTTTTCTAGCAATTGGATTTGCCGAGAAGTTTCCGGATACGCCAGTGATCGTGTTGGCGCCTAGATTCATCGAAGGGCATTGGCTCCAGCAGATGAAGCAGTTTGGCATAGGCCAAACCAGCCGTTTCGAATTCGTTTCGTATCAAGATGCACCTGAAAAGCTTAAACATCGAGACCTTTCTGGTACCATCGTCATTTTGGATGAAGCCCATAATTTGGTTCGCTTTATCAAATCGCCTAATCTGGAGCAAAATAAGCGTTACAGTAGTTTTTATCTGAAGTTGCAGGGCGCCAAGCGTATTTTGGCGCTGACCGGTACGCCGATTTATAACAACGAATTTGATCTGGCTGTCTTGGTCAACCTAGTCTCGGGCAGTGAGCTCTTCCCATATAACGAAGAAAATTTCCGAGAAATCTACACCGAGGTCATTCCCAATCGTTCGTTTTGGAGAGGCTATTTCACTGAAAGTATGATCGTTCGAAACTCCGGCCCCATGGCAGTGGCTGTGGCGGCGGGTGCTTTATCGCCCATTGCGATTGTGCCGGTCTTAGCGCTCAGTATGATTAGCTTTCCGGTGATTAATAATGCTTTGTTGCCAGTACAGAAATTTCCGCTCCGTCAGTTAAACGCTGAACGCCTTCAGCATATTAGTGAACGGTATATCTCCTATTACGAGATCCCTAAGGTTAGTCAGAGTGATTTTCCAGGTCAGACCCGGCATGAAATGCAGGTAGATTACGACGCAGACCAGTTTGAGTTTTTTCTGAATTTCGCCGAAATGAGCTTAAACGAAAATAAATTATATCTGCTCATGCGGGAAGAATCGCCTGACATCGATTTGGAATACATAAGGCTCAACAGCTCGATTCTGCAGCAACATCTCCGACGGGCGCCTGGAGCAGGGCGAGATATTGGCAATCTGGGGGATGCTCCGCCCAAGTTTCAGCGCGTATTGAAAGCAATGACCGATAAGGGCCTGCAAAAAACGGTTATCTATTCGAACTATTTTGAAAACGGCGTCAAGATATTTGCAGATTACTTGGAAAAAAACGGGCTGGGGGGCAAATATGCGATTTTATTACCCAGTGCCAATGCAGCCGAACAATCTCGCTTAGTTGCCGAGTATAATTCAGGTGCCGTACCGATTTTATTGCTACATCCTGAAATCACCGAAGGTATTTCTTTGAGAGGCACGCGCCAGTTTCATGTGCTTGAGCCCGTGCTTAACTCAACGATATTGGAGCAAGTTATTGGTAGAGCGGTTAGGTATCGGTCCCATTTGGCCCTGCCAGAAGCTGAGCGTCATGTAGACATCTATTTATGGCAATCTGTTTTGGGAAGTTTCAATCTCAAAAATTTTGAATTGAAAAAAGCGAATTGGTTGGCCAAGTATCGAGAGCTGAGTGATTGGGCTGACTTTGGTCGCGGCATCACTCAGATTGATAAAAACTATGACTTTAAGCTCTACTCGCCTGATGAATACGCCTATATGCGGCTCGGGGATTTGAACCAGAATATTCAGATTTTGAAAGATGTCTTAAAAGAGCATGCCATCGAATCGAACAGACTAACCATTGATGAAAAAACCTATAAACCTTCCAGGGCATTGCCATATCCAACCACTAACTTAACGGCTGGGTATTTCTTCACACCAAAAATCCAGTGGTTGGGCAAAAGCGAGCTGCAATCTTTGCCTGAGATGAGGTCCGATGTTTCATTTCGTATTGGCATAGAGGTGCCTCTGTATCGATATTTGAATGCTGGCGCTCACGTATCTTATATCGGTTATCAGTTTTACAACCAGGATGCGAAAATGCTGGTGTTGGGAACGGCGCTGGACATGAAGGCCCAGTATCCCCTCGAATTTGGCCGACAAAGAATTGCGCCATATTTAACAGGTTCATTGGGAATTGTGGGTGTCGTGGATATCAATGTCTTAAGGCCGTATTCGAAAACAGCGACCGGTAAAGAAATAGGCTATCTGGGCATGGGAGCTTCATCACAGCTGATGTCAGGTCTTGAATATTATCCAGTGCCTCTTATCGGCATTTTTGCGGAGGGCGGCATTCATGCGATGATTGCTACCCACCGCGTCACTGAAAATTCCGAAGCCACTTGGGAGATGGACTCATACTTCTTGCATGCGTGGCAGATTCAGTTTGGCCTTAAACTTGGATTTTAACCAGCTACCTGCGGTAGGTACGCTGAGCCCGATAGCAGCGGATACGTCTAGCGGCACTCCGAACCATGCGCATACAGCTGTTACCGCGCCCATGGCAATGGTCGTTCCATATTTCAAAATCACTGCTGTAGCAGCTGCTGCAAAAGTGATTTTTGCTAACACTGGCAGCGCGACGAGCAAGGCGGCTTTGATTTGAGCAACAGTCATCCCGCCGCCTAAATTACTGCCGAGTCCGCCGGCTGTGCTTCCATTCATGGGGGCGGAAGTTCCGCCAGAGTTTATGGCCGCATCACTTTGTTCCTCATCAGGAGCTTGGCGGATGGCAAAGCCAGCCTCGTATTCTTCAGCGGTGAGTTGATAGGTGTTTTCGGCGTTCAGGCCTAAAGCTGCGATGATAAAGGCAAAGATAAAAGCACGCTTCATGATTAATTCAGGCTCCTTTCGAGCTGCCACAGTTTCAAAGCTTCGAATCGCTTTTCGAGCTCGGCCATTTCAGTATCTTGGCCAGCATAGCTTTTATAAGCGACATAACTTATCAAAGCGCCCACTGAACCAATAGCCATCGCGTGGTTCGATATCTTGCTCCAAAAACTCTTAGAGGCTGGGCCTGTTGTTTTAATTTCGATCCAATTGCCATTTTTGGTCTGTACCAGGGCAACTTCTCCGGGTGCCAAAGTCTGGCTGGTGGCGAAAGAGAAGCTGGATAATAAGCTCAGTGATAGAAATATATTCTTCATAATTAAAAAAACCTCGCAGAAAAAGCCTTCATGCTATAGTAAAATGCGTTGCCGACCATAAATTGAGAAGCGAGTCCTAGCGCAATACCAGCCAAAGGATTTGAGATCCCAAGCATGTAGGTAATGCCTTGTGTTACCGCTGGGACGGCATAGTACTCGGCTGTTTTTTGAGCGGCAGTACCGGCAAGTTCATAAGGCTTCAAGCTCGGCATTTCCCAGTTAAAGACCGGGTTAATGACAGCATCGTTAACAATTTGAATGCCAAGGTCCGAAACAATTGATTTGGTCAGAGTTTCGCCAAAGGCTTGGCCTGCTTTTTGGCCGATATAGTACGAAGCGCCTTGCTTTGTTGCTAGCTGCGCCAATGCTGTAAACGGATTATAGGCCTGAGCCGAATTGATAGCAATTAAAGCAAATATTAGTGCAATATATTTAGTCATTATTTTCCTTTTTTGGTCATCTATTATTGCATATTTCAATGTCGAAAAGCAAGCGTGATCAGGCTTTACTTTCGTTTGACAACAAGTCGGTTCTTAAGTATTCAAAAGATATGAGATTTCTAATAGCCGGTGGAGGCACTGGCGGTCACATTTTTCCTGGTATTGCGATTGCTCAGGCGCTGAAAAGTCAAAATCCCAAATCGGAAGTGTTGTTTGTTGGTACCAATCGCGGAATTGAAGTTTCCGCGGTGCCGAAATCGGGTTTTGAGTTGAAAACCATCGAAATTTCAGGCCTTAAGGGCCGTTCATTCGGCAAAACGCTACAGGCTTTGTTGCAGTTGCCCTTGGCTATTATTCAGTCAGTGCAGATTTTAACACAGTTTAAACCAGACGCGGTCGTAGGCGTCGGAGGTTACGCATCCGGCCCCGTATTGCTTGCGGCCTGGCTGCTGCGAATCCCACGAGCGATTTGCGAACAAAATAGCGTCCCTGGCTTCACCAATCGCATGTTGGGCAAATATTTTGTGAAGCATGTGTGGGGCGTGTTTAAAAAAAGTGAAATGCATTTTCCCGCTGGTCGCTTTCATTTGACAGGTAATCCATTGAGGAAAGACTTTTTACATCGCCCTTTGGCTGAGAAATCTCGAGACAAGCTTTTGGTTTTAGGCGGTAGTCTTGGGGCCAGGCCCTTAAACGAAGTGGTTCCAGCAGCGCTAGCTCAGGTGCACCAGGCGGTTCCAGGCCTCAAGATTACCCATCAAACGGGTGTTAAAGATGTTGAGCAGGTCAAACGGGCCTATGCGGATTTGGGCATTGACGCTCTGGTGTTGACTTTTATTGACGACATGCCCAAAGCCTACGAAGAGTCAGACTTGGTGATTGCTAGAGCCGGCGCCAGCACTTGTGCTGAGTTGACCGCTTTGGGTGTTCCGGCTATTTTGATACCTTTTCCGCAGGCGGCAGATGACCATCAAACGGAAAATGCGCGCGAACTCGTGGACGCTGGGGCAGCGCTTATGTTGACGCAGCAGGAAATGACGGCCCTAAAGCTGGGCGGTATGGTGCAGCATCTCTTTTTAGATTTTAAAACGCTTGAAAGTATGGCACATAAAGCCCGTCAGATTGGCAAAAAAAACGCAGCAGAAATTATTGCTAAAAAAGTTGTTGAAATATGTTAAAAAAAGTTCACTTCGTTGGGATTGGCGGAATCGGGATGAGCGGTATCGCTGAGGTTTTGATTAGCCTTGGTATTAGAGTGCAGGGCTCCGATTTGGCACATAACGACAACACTGCCAGATTAGAGGCCTTGGGCGCTAAGATTTATTACCGCCATGAAAGTAGCCAGGTCGGTGAAGCCGATATTCTGGTGGTCTCTTCGGATATCAAACAAGATAACCCTGAATTGCAAGAAGCGCTGAGACTAGGCATTCCAACGATTCCGCGTGCGCGCATGTTGGCTGAGCTCATGAGACTGCAACAAGGCATTGCCATTGCGGGCTCGCATGGGAAGACCACCACGACGAGTTTGGTGGCCGCGATTTTAGACCAAGCAAATCTTGACCCAACAGTGGTTATCGGTGGTAAGGTCAATCATTTGGGCTCTAACGCTCGCCATGGAAAAGGTAAATTTCTAGTCGCTGAAGCGGATGAATCCGACGGCTCGTTTTTGCTGCTTTTGCCCAATATTGCGGCAGTAACAAACTTGGATGCGGAGCACTTAGATTTCTGGAAGGGTGGACTGCCTGAGCTTCAAGATGCTTTTGTTCAGTTTTTAAACACGCTTCCGTTTTTCGGTTTGGCTGTTTTGTGTGCAGATGCGCAATCGCTGCGAGAAATTTTGCCACACATTAAGCGCCGTGTGGTGACTTATGGGATTTCGGAGCCTGCGGATTTTGAGGCCAAAGAAATCTCCCACGAGCGTTTTCATACAGAATTTCGCCTATTTAAATATAGCGAAGATTTAGGGCTGGTCAGGCTGAGACTACTCGGAGAGCACAATGTTCAAAACGCGCTGGCGGCTATCGCGATTGCAGACGAGTTGGGCATATCTCTTGATATTATGCGGGATGCTTTAGAGGCATTTGCGGGTGTGCAAAGGCGTTTTACGCAAATCGGTGAAAAAAACGGCATTTTGGTGATAGATGATTACGGCCATCACCCGGTTGAGATTAAGGCCGTCTTAAAAACTGCCCAGAAGACTTTTGCTGAGCATCGGGTAGTCGTTCTGTTCGAGCCACACAGGTACACGAGAACGCGTGATTTGATGGATGCGTTCGTGGATGCGTTCGAAAATGCCGACTATTTGGTCGTTAGCGATATTTACCCTGCCCGCGAAAAGCCTATCGAAGGCATTTCTTCCACGGTTTTAGTGGATAGGATCCGCGAGACTGGACATGCACAAGTTTTTTATGGTGGCAATCTAGAGCAATCGACCGCCATGGTGGTGGCTGCAGCAAGACCCGGCGATGTTATTATTACTCTAGGCGCAGGCGCAGTTACCAAGAGTTCGGTGAAAATTTTGGAGCTGCTTGAAAGTGTTTGAGGGTGTAGAAATCTACCAAGAAGAGCCACTGGCGCCGTATACCACTTTGCATTTGGGCGGACCTGCAGAGTTTTTAGCGCTTCCCAAAAATAAAAATGAGCTCATTTTGCTGCTAAAGCACGCAGATTCGCACGGTTTGCCGGTACATCTGCTGGGCGGGGGCAGTAATCTGCTTATCAGCGATGCAGGCGTCAGGGGTATGGTGATTCATCTCGCCGGCGATTTCAATAAAGTTGAAGTCTCTGAAAGCGGCGATGAAGTCCGGGTAGGCTCCGCTTTTTCTTTCCCAAAGCTCACCCGCCTATGCTTGGAATTGGGTTGGGAAGGCGCTTTAGGATGGAATGGAACGCCTGGTCTGGTGGGCGGTGCTTTAAAAATGAATGCAGGTACTCGCTTGGGAGAGCTCGGCGCTGTAGTTAGTTCCGTGGAAGCCGCCACCGCGGAGGGCTCTATGCTGCTGACTCATGAGCAAATGGGATTTTCTTATAGAAATACGAATTTCCCTGCAAAGGCAGTGTTATGTAGCGCGCATTTAGTCTATAGGCATGCAGAACCAGCCAAAAAAGCAGAATTGCTAGCGAAAGCAAGTGATTTGGCGAAACGCCGTAAGGAATCACAGCCAAAACAGCGTTCCGCTGGTTCCATGTTTAAAAATCCACCTGGCGATTATGCCGGGCGTTTGATTGAAGCATGCGGTCTAAAAGGTGCGCGGGTTGGAGGTGCAAAAATCTCCGAAGTGCACGCTAATTTTTTTGTGAATGATTCTCATGCGTCTTCAAAAGATATGCTTGAACTTTCTCAAATGGCCCAGAAAAAAGTTTATGATGAATTAGGAATTAAATTGGAATATGAGGTGAGACGTTGGGGCTTTTTAGAAAAATAATTTTATCATTAATATTTGTTGCTGCCGGCGTTATTGTTCCAGTTGCCTACATTTGGGTGACCGAGGGTTCCGCTTTAACCATTCGCACCATTCATATTAAATCTGGTGAGCATGCAAAGGCCGAAGAGCTTCAATTGTATTTGCGAGATTATGTTGGCAAGCCTCTCTATGGTGTCAATTTAAGTAAAATTCGTGAAGTGGTGCTGAGGCACCCTTGGGTAGCTGAAGCTTCGGTGAGAAGGCAGCCCCCCACAGAGCTCGAAGTTGAAATCCGTGAACGCAAACCCATTGCGTTAATTAAAAAAGAGAGACTTTGGGTGGTGGATACTCTGGGTGTCCCTTTTAAAACCGCTGAGAGTGAGTCGGAGCTTTCGTTGCCTCTGGTTTCCAAAGCGGCGGACGTAGAGATTTTGCTCACCCATACGGCCGTAGGTCTCCCTGGAGGCGCTATCTCTGAGGTTTCACAATACGCCAAGGATCAATTTAAGGTATTATTTGTGGGTGGTCTAGAGGTTGTCATTGGTGGTCAAAATAGTTCCCAGCAGTGGGAAAGGCTCGCATTGGTTTTAAAGAAATTAAACGATCGGGCGCCTGATTTAGCTTTTGTTTATCTTGACGACACGTCAAAACGGGGCCAGATTGCCGTCCGTTTTAAGAAAGGGTAGAAATGGCTAAGTTTCGCAAGGATAATTTGATCGTCGGACTGGACATTGGCACGACCAAGATTGGATGCGTTGTGGCCGAAGTTGGTATCGATGGCATCGATATTCTTGGCATTGGCACAAGCCCTTCGAAGGGCCTCAAAAAAGGGGTGGTTATCAACATTGAAGCCACCATTAGTTCAATCAAAAAAGCAGTTGAAGAAGCTCAGCGTATGGCTGGCGTAGAAATTCGTCAGGTTTGCGCGGGAATTGCTGGCGCTCATATCCAAGGTTTTAATAGCCAGGCCGTGGTTGCGATTAAAGAAGGCGAAGTCAAAAAGAGCGACGTTGATCGCGTTTTGGACGCTGCCAAGGCCTTCTCAGTTCCGACCGATAGAGAAATCTTACATCTTCTGCCGCAAGAGTTTGTGATTGATGGACAAGACGGTATTAGAGATCCCCTTGGCATGTCGGGTTCACGCTTAGAAGCGAAAATACATATTGTAACTGGCGCAATTAGTTCTGCTCAGAATATTATTAAATGCGCAGAAAAATGCAATTTAGAAGTGACAGAAATTGTGCTTGAGCAGCTTGCGTCTGCCTATGCAGTTTTGAGTGAAGATGAACGCGAACTTGGTGTCGCTTTAGTTGATATAGGCGGCGGAACTACTGATATTGCTATCTTCTGTAATGGTTCGATTCAGCATACCTCAGTTATCCCAATTGGTGGTCAACATTTGACTAATGATATAGCGGTTGGGCTAAGAACTCCTGCAGAAAATGCGGAAGAAATTAAAAAATGTTATGGCTCTGCCAGTGCAAAAATGATAGGGAAAGAAGAAGTTATTGAAGTACCTAGTATTGGCGGAAGACCAGAAAGAATTTTACGTAGACAAATATTGGGTGATATCTTGGAGCCTAGGGTCGAAGAAATCTTCGAACTGGTGGCTAAGGAGATACACCGCGTGGGATTTAGAGAGTTACTTGCTTCGGGCGTTGTGCTAACAGGAGGCTCCGCGCTTTTGCCAGGAATGGTAGAAGTGGCTGAGCATGTGTTGGGACTGCCAGTGAGGCGAGGTTCTCCAAAAGGCGTCGGCGGTCTTTTAGATGTGGTGAACAGCCCCATTTATGCGACGGGCGTAGGTCTTGTACTTTACGCGGCCAGCAATACACGGAAACAGGAAAATTTCTATTCTAAATTTAAAAAGAGAATAGGAGCCTGGATTCAAGATATGATTTAGGGAGGGAGGCAAAAATGATTGAATTTGATGAAATGCAGCAAAGAGGTCCTCGAATTAAAGTGATAGGTGTTGGTGGTGGTGGCGGTAACGCCGTCAACAACATGATTCAACACGGCATTGCCGGCGTTGAGTTTATTGTTGCTAATACCGATATCCAGGCTCTCGATATCAGCTATTCTGATGTAAAGCTTCAACTTGGACAGGGATGTACCAAAGGTCTGGGCGCAGGCGCAAAACCTGAAATTGGCGCAAATGCAGCCAAAGAAAGCATCGATCGAATTGAAGAACTTCTTTTAGGCGCCGACATGGTGTTTATCGCTGCCGGTATGGGCGGCGGTACGGGTACCGGTGCGGCTCCAATTATTGCAGACGTCGCTCAGCGCTTAGGCGCTTTGGTCGTTGGTGTGGTCACCAAGCCCTTTTTGTTTGAAGGCAACAGGCGCCGCAAATCGGCTGAAGCTGGCGTGGAAGCGCTGAAGCAAGCTGTTGATACTTTAATTGTTGTGCCAAATAACCGTTTGCTTCAATTAGCAGATGCCAACACTTCGATGTTGGACGCTTTTAAAATGGCTGACCAAGTCTTGCTCAACGCCGTTAAAGGCATCAGCGATATTATCACCCAACAAGGTATCGTTAACGTCGACTTTGCAGATGCTATCTCCGTGATGAGCGATCAAGGCATGGCGCTTATGGGCATTGGTTCTGGTAAAGGTGAAAACCGTGCCATCCAAGCTGCTGAAAAAGCTATTTCCAGCCCGTTGCTCGAAGACGTTTCGGTCGACGGCGCGATGGGTATTTTGGTCAACGTCACTGGTGGCAAGTCTTTGACTTTGCATGAAGTGAATGCTGCGATTGAGCTTATTACCAAAGCAGCCCATGAAGATGCGAACATCATTTTTGGTTATGTGGTCGATGAAAAACTCGAAGATGAAGTGACCATCACAGTGATTGCCACTGGCTTTGAAGGCGCGAAGGATATTAAGGTTGTTGAACCGACGCCTGCCCTGACGCCTGCTCCTGTGGCTGCCCCGCGACTTTACGTCCCTGAGCCTGTCGTTCAAGTGGCGCCAGTGGAAGTGCCCATTGAAGCACCCGGCCCGTTGTTTTCTCAACCTCCAGCGGTTGTTGCACCGGTTCACGTTCCTGTGCAGGTCTCCATTGTTCCACCTGCGCCTTCGATGCATCCAATGGCTACATCTGAAGTTGAGCCTTCTCGCGACATTCCAACGTACATTCGTAATGGTTGGGACCAAGTTGAGCCGGTGGCAGCGAAGATGCACATGGGCATGAGACCGGTTTCAGAAATGAAGATTCCGCTGCTTGCGCCTATGGAAGAAGATGCTTCGTTGACTTCTCATGGTGTGAAAGCCAAGGAAGATGAATACGATATTCCAGCTTTTCTTCGTAGAAATGCTGACAGTTGATCAATGTCGTATGTGATTAGTACTTTCTGCTATGTCGGCTGTATCGGCCGCATGCCAGGTACCTGGGGCTCTTTGGCATCTCTCGCCATTTGGGCCCCTCTTGTTTTGTTAAATGCTTCACCGCCGATTCGGCTAGCCTTCATATTATTTGTCTTTCTGATTGGGTGGTGGGCAACTCATCACTCAAGGCATCAGTTTAAAAGCCTTGATCCCAAAGAAGTTGTGATTGATGAAGTTGCGGGTATGGGGCTAACGCTCGCGTTTTGTCCCGCTGATATTTCAAGCATTGTTGCGGCCTTTCTGCTGTTTCGATTCTTAGACATTGTGAAACCCTGGCCGATTTCGTGGGTGGATCGAAAAGTGAAAAGCGCCTTGGGTGTGATGATGGACGACATGGTGGCTGGCCTTATTGGCGCCGTTATTTTAAGCCTTTTGGTTTAAGTCAAACGCCTGACGCGGGGTCTTTTTTGCGTCGCTATGGTTACCTTTGAAGGAAGGGACAAAACATGACGCGTATTCTCAAAGTCTTCTCGTTATTCTTACTCGTACTATGCATCGGTTCGGCTGAAGCAAAGGCGTGTGGTCAAATTAGTGTCACTTACGGCGCCGGCATTGGCCAAGCTTGCAGTATCTATCCGAATATGGGAGCGACATGCGCTCAAGGCCTGACCTGCGTGGTCCAACCCTATACCACTTTTGGTGTGTGTCACCCTTACAACGGCAGCTATGCTATTCCAGCAGGTGGCGGCTACGGTCCTGGCTATAACAGAGGCTACGGTTATGGATTCGGCGGCGGATTCCGAGGTGGTTTCGGTGGAAGACACGGCTGGCGCAGATAAACCTAGGTCGGACGACCGATGGTTTTTGGTTCCTATGCCGAACTAGGCTCAGCATAGGAGTGACAAAAAAATGAAAGCATTTAGTTTTTCTTTACTTTTGGCTGGTCTATTTTTTATAGCAATGCCACGCCATGCTGAAGCACAAAGATGGTCTGGTCTTGGTCAGGCTTGTAGCCAATTTTACTATGGTCCAAGATGTGTTCAAGGAACCGTCTGCTATGTGAACCAATCCGGTTTTGGAACTTGCGGATACCCACAAAACCGTCGTCCATCCAGCGTCAATGTTGGCTGGAGCTGGCAATTTGGTTGGGTTTGGGAAAATGGCCGTTGGAACTGGAGAGCAGGCTGGCACTGGAACGGTGGCAATAATAACAACAATAACTGGAATGGTGGTAACGGTGGTCGCTGGGGTAATGGCGGCCGTTGGGGACGTAGATAATCTTTGCCAAGTGTCCGCTACGGAATAGTCATCGTTTTGGTATCTTTCGGATTAAGTAGGTCACCTTGGTGGGCTGCCATAAAACTCACCAGACTCTGACTAAAAGCGAAGATGGCTAAAGGCGTAGCGAACGCCGCGGTGAAAGAGATAAATGGATGGTCCGAAATCGTAGATTTTGGTCCGTCCATTTTGCTTGAGCAAGAATGTTTAATTGCCAGCGCAAACGCCGGCAACAAAAAGAAGGCGCCGATACCGATCCACTCAGCGCCTAGCTCCAAGGATACAGGTATGTTGGGAACCATGCGTACATAAAGTATCGCATTGTGCTCAGCTGGCACAGGCGCGGCAGTGGTGCGAGCTGCTGCTCTGGTTGTGTCGGGGGGCGGAACCAAAGGCGTGGGACTCGATTGCCCCATCGCAACTTGTCCAATGAAACACGCTGCTAAAAATATTTTGCTCATGGATTGTTCTCTACTTGAACCTCGCTGTCTTTGGCGTGGATGATTTCTAAATCGTTAGGCAAAATATAGGCGTTTCGGATTCCTTCAATGATTTGAATAAACATTTGAGAGATACAGGTAGCCGTAACCGGAAATGCCACTGTGCCAAAAAATGCCATAGTCGGGTGCTGTAGGGCCATTTCTCGTGTTGCCAGTGATTGACCGACCCCAACAGACGAAGGCGCAGTTCCCAGTGGCTGATTGCTGCCCCCCATATTTGGCACTTGAGCTGCACTATTTTGCAGCACAATTTGTTTGAATTTGAATATGATTCGAATGCCGATGCCAGCGCAAATACCAGCCGCAACAAGATAGAGCGATGCGGCGATAAAATGACCTTCTGGCGGAGATACTGCTCTGGTGTAAAGCATGGCTGGATGCGTGGAGTTGTTTGCAAAAATACTCACGGAACAGAAACTAACGACCAAAAAAATTTTTTTCATAAGCACTCCAGTGGATTGAGTGTTTACCATTACGAAACTATTCCGCCGGGCAAGCTTCCCGGCTACTCTTATTTCAGTTAAGCTTCTCGCTGGAGAAGTGAACGCATGATCCAAAAAATAAAGCCAGACGCGCTGAGATGGCAGCTGCCTGATTTGTCTATTGTCAAAACAGGTCTCATGGTGCGCAGACGCCGAAGTGGCAAGCGCAATCATTTTGGTGCCATGGTGCAGCAGCGTGCGTTATCCGCCTTGGAATTGGGCCTTGGGATCAGGCAACGCGGCTTTAATATTTTTGTGGTCGGTGAGTCTGGTACTGGCCGGACTTCAACAGTGAACCAACTCTTGTCTGAACGAGCGGTGAAAGAACCCACTCCGGATGATATTGTCCTGCTTTATAACTTCGAAAATCGAGATCGGCCACTCGCCGTCCGTCTTTCTCCTAGTCACGGCCCCAAGCTCAAAAAAACTTACGATGCTTTGATAGAGCGCATGCTCATCGATTTAGAAAAGACCTTCGAATCCGAACGCTACTTGGCTGAGCGTCAAGAGCTGCAAGATGAGTGCCAGGCCAAAACCGAAGCCTTGCTGAAAACCATTGAAGATGAAGCCGGCAGCAAAGGCTTTGTGCTCCAAAGAGGTGCAGGTGCGCTAACCATCACGCCAGCCAACAAAAAAGGCCAACCCATCTCCGAAGAAGAGTTTGAGCATCTAAGCGACAAGGTAAAGCAAAATTTAGAGCAGAATGCCGAACGCCTAGAAACACATTTAGAAGACTGTATCCGCCGCATCCGGACCATCGAGCGAGACACAGAAGACACCATTGAGGCTTTAGAACGCCGGACCGCAATGATTATTCTGGCGCCTTTATTTGATAATGCCAAAGCCGCTTGGAAAAGCGTTCCACGCATTTTGGCCCATTTGGAAGCATGCCAAGAAGATGTCTTAAACCGCCTTCGACGATTTTTACCCGAAGATCGCATGCAGGCCAACGAGTCTGCAGACAGCGGCAGTCTCAAAAAGCGCATTCATGAAGATGAAGAAGACTTCGATGACGATGAGCCAATTTTAATTCGTTATCGCGTCAATGTTTTGGTGACACACGCCAAAGCATCCGGCGCGCCAGTGGTGCAAGAAACGCATCCGACTTCATCCAACTTGATTGGTCGCATCGAGCAACGCTTGCGCGGTGGTGAAACCATGACGGACCACACACGCATCCGGGCAGGGGCTTTATATCTTGCCAACGGTGGTTATCTTTTAATCGAAGCTCAGGATATTCTGCGAGATCCCTCAGCCTGGGAAGGCCTCAAACGTGCTTTAAAAAACAGAGCGGTTGAGCTGGATGATCCCGGGGAGCCCGGCCGTATGGTCTCAGTCGCATCATTAAGGCCAGAGCCTGTGCCTTTGGAAATCAAAGTTATCCTCATCGGCATCCCAGAAATCTACTACCTGCTTTCTAAGACAGATCCAGAGTTTAGCAAGCTGTTCAAAGTCAAAGCCGATTTCGACAATGAAATGGAGCTTTCAGATGAGCACATTGAACGCTATGCCAAATTTCTAAGTTTTCTATGCGCCGATGAAAAGATGCGTTCCTTAAGCCCGGAAGGCGCCGCGCGCGTGATTGAGCATGCTGTCAGGGTTGCGGGACATCAGTCCAAGCTAACTTCCCGAATCGGCGACATGGCCGATTTGGTCCGAGAAGCCAATTATTGGGCAGGCAAAGACAAGTCGCGCTTGATCGAGAGAGTGCATGTGCAAAAAGCGCTGCTCGCTCACGCCGAACGTGAAGGTTTTCTGCAGACGCAGATGATCGAAGATATCTTGGAAAACCGCGTTACCATTGAAACCGAAGGCGCTGTTTTGGGTCAGTCAAACGCTATGACCGTGATTGAGCTCGGCAGCTATTCATTCGGCGTGCCGCTCAGAGTAACCTGCAGAGTAACCTGCGGGAAAGGCGACATTATTGATATCGAACGCGAAACCGAGCAAGCAGGTCCGATCCACACCAAAGGGCGGCTAATTACGCAAGGATTTCTCGCAGATTGCTTCGGCAAAGAAATCCCACTCGGTTTCAAAGCCATTTTATGCATGGAGCAAACATACGGTGATATCGATGGCGACTCAGCCACACTTGCCGAAGCCTGTGCGCTGTTTTCGATATTGGCCGGAATTCCAATTCAACAACGATTTGCCGTTACAGGATCCATGGATCAACGTGGTCAAATCCAAGCAGTAGGCGGTATCAACGAGAAGATCGAAGGCTTCTACAAAATTTGCAAAGCCCGCGGCCTAAATAAATCTCAAGGCGTGATTATCCCCGCGAGCAATCGCTTGGACCTAAATTTAAGCGAAGAAGTGATTGAAGCCTGTGAAGCTGGTCACTTCGAAATCTTCACCGTGGGGACCTTCCAAGATGCGTTAACCTTGCTAACCGGCGTGGCATGGAACGAAGGGGAGCATTCGATCCGAGGCGAGATCATGAAAACCTTGCGCCACTTCAAAGAGATTTGGCTTGCAAGCAAGCGCGAAGGTGTTGGCTTGTAGCTCAGGTGTGATAAGCGCTATGGGCTATGTCCAAACAAAATGCCATCAGTCCTACCCGCAGCGAAAATTACCCCGAATGGTACCAGCAAGTAATCAAAGCTGCTGATCTGGCGGAAAACTCGCCCGTGAGAGGCTGCATGGTTATCAAACCCTGGGGCTACGCCATTTGGGAGCTGATTCAAAGCAATTTGGACCGGATGATCAAAGACACAGGCCATGAAAATGCCTATTTTCCTTTGCTCATCCCATTAAGCTTTTTAGAAAAAGAAGCCGCACACGTGGAAGGCTTTGCCAAAGAATGCGCTGTTGTGACGCATCATCGCTTAGAATCTGACGGTGAAGGCGGCCTTAGACCAGCAGGTCTTTTGGAAGAGCCTTACGTGATTAGGCCTACCAGCGAGACCATCATTGGCCATTCGTATGCCAAATGGGTCCAGTCTTATAGAGACCTGCCGATTTTAATTAACCAATGGGCCAACGTCATGCGTTGGGAAATGCGCCCGCGGATTTTCCTGCGAACCACCGAGTTTCTTTGGCAAGAAGGCCATACAGTTCATGCCACTCAAGCAGAAGCTGAAGAAGAGACGCTTAAGATGCTGGAGGTGTACGCGGATTTTGCTGAAAACTACTTAGCGATGCCTGTGATCAAAGGGATGAAGACTTCAGACGAGCGCTTCCCTGGCGCGGTGGACACCTATTGCATTGAAGCGATGATGCAAGATGGCAAAGCACTTCAAGCTGGTACTTCCCACTTTTTAGGCCAAAACTTTGCCAAAGCCTCCGAGATTTCATTTACCGATGAAAACGGTCAAATCCAGCACGCCTGGACCACCTCTTGGGGTGTGTCAACAAGGTTGATGGGCGGTTTAATTATGGCTCATAGTGATGACGACGGTTTAGTGATCCCCCCAAGGCTGGCGCCTAAACAAGTGGTTATTCTGCCTATCTTTAAAACACCTGAAGAAGAAGCTCAGGTACTCGCTCTGTGCGCTAAGCTTGAGCAGTCTTTAAAGAGCCAGTCCATCCGCGTCATGATCGATAAGCGCGATATCAGGGGTGGCGAAAAGACTTGGCAGCATATTAAGAAGGGCGTCCCAATCCGTGTGGAAATCGGCCCTAAAGATCTGGCTAAAAACCAAGTGGTTGTAGCTTGCCGACATAAGGCTCATCAAGATAAACAATTTATGACCCCCGAAGCTTTGATGGAGCAAATCGGTCCCATGCTGGAAGGCATGCAAGCGCAAATGCTGTCGAACGCGAAAGCGCGCCAGCAAGAAAACACGAAAGAGATCAACTCCCTTTCTGAATTCGAAGCTTTCTTCGAGCAGGGCAGCGGCTTTGCACTATGCCACTGGAACGAAGCAGCCATCGGCCATGAGCTGTTGACCAAATTGAAAGTGACGCCAAGATGCATTCCGATGGATGCTCCTAAGGAATCTGGAACGTGCCTGTTTACAGGTAAAGAAAGCAACAGGCGCATTGTTTTCGCCAAAGCCTACTAGGTTTGGATAGTTACCCACATGTTAGTTACTTGGAAAAGTGTCATGTGGGCAGCTGTGCGAAGCTATCAATTTTTGGAATCCCTCAATAATTCTCTAGCGCCAGATCCTGATGCTAGAGAACCGGTAGATATGCTTGAAACACCTGTCAGACGGTCTAGATCTAACAAGTCGGTTCATTTTGATGAATCTAAAAACATAATTATTGAAATCCCTCCCAGGGATTAAGGACCCAAGGCTTGCTCATTTTAAAAAGGATGCTATGGTGCACACCCTGATAGGAGTTTATTATGGCAGTCTGCACACTTACCGGCAAATCTTGGATGAATGGAAACCGCGTTTCTCACTCCAACATCAAAACCAAACGCAAACTGAAAGCCAACGTGCAAAACAAACGTATTTTCGACGTTGAATCAGGCCAATGGATCCGCGTGAAGCTGTCCACAAGGGCTATTCGTACCTTGAATAGAAAAACCCTTTCCGCTTGTCTTTCCAAGATTTGTGCTTAAACTGTCTCTCCATATAAGGAGATCGACATGAAGTTTAAGCCATTAAATGATCGCATTCTAGTCAAACGTATCGAGGCTGAAGAAAAAACAGCCGGCGGTATTTTTATCCCTGACAATGCGAAAGAAAAGCCGATGCAAGGCTTGGTTGTTGCTTGTGGTCCAGGCAAAACCTTCGAATCCGGCCATGTGATGCCTTTAGAAGTTAAAGAAGGCGACACCATCTTTTTCCGCAAATATGCTGGCAATGAAGTCACGATCGATGGCATCGAGCATATGATCATGCGCGAAGACGAAGTACTCGCCATCCTTCAATAAATTTACTTACAATTAGGAGATATTAGATGTCTGCAAAAGAGATTCACTTTTCGACGGACGCGCGTGCTGAAATTGCACGTGGCGTGAATGCCCTTGCCAACGCAGTTAAAGTCACTTTGGGCCCCAAAGGCCGTAATGTGATCATTGCCAAATCCTTTGGATCCCCCCTGATCACCAAAGATGGTGTGACGGTTGCCAAAGAGATCGAGCTTTCCAACAAGTTCGAAAACATGGGCGCCCAAATGGTTAAAGAAGTTGCTTCCAGAACTTCAGATAAAGCAGGCGATGGCACAACCACCGCCACCGTTTTGGCCCAATCCCTATTTAACGAAGGCTTGAAATTGGTCGCTGCCGGCCATAATCCGATGGATCTCAAACGCGGCATTGATAAAGGCGTTGAAAAGCTAATCGAAAGCTTGAAAGCCTTGTCTCGCCCAATTAAAGATCACTCCGAAATCGCTCAAGTCGGCACCATCTCTGCCAACGGCGAAGTGGAAATCGGCGAGATCTTAGCTCGCGCCATGGACAAAGTCGGCAAAGAAGGCGTCATCACGGTTGAAGAGGCGAAAAGCTTAGACACCGTGCTTGAAGTGGTAGAAGGCATGCAATTCGACCGCGGCTATCTATCCCCCTATTTCGTCACAGACCCAGAGCGTATGGAAGTCTCCATGAACGACGCTTATGTGCTCGTCTACGAAAAGAAGATCTCCAACATGGCAGATCTGATCCCAGTTCTTGAGCCAGTCGCAAAAAGCGGTCGCCCATTGCTTATCATTGCAGAAGACATCGAAGGCGAAGCCTTGGCCACTTTGGTGGTTAACAAGCTACGCGGCACTTTGAAAATCGCAGCCGTTAAAGCCCCAGGCTTTGGCGATCGCCGCAAAGCGATGCTAGAAGATATCGCCGTGCTAACAGGCGCGACTTTCATCTCTGAAGATCAAGGCTGGAAACTTGACCAAGTCGGCATGACCGAACTAGGTTCAGCCAAAGTCGTATCGATTGATAAAGATAACACCACCATCGTGGATGGCGCTGGCAAAAAAGCAGACATCGAAAGCCGCATCAAACAGATGAGAGCTCAGATTGAAAACACCACTTCAGACTACGATCGCGAAAAACTTGAAGAAAGACTCGCGAAACTAGCCGGCGGTGTTGCCGTTATCAAAGTAGGCGCTCCAACCGAAGCCGAAATGAAGGAAAAGAAAGCCCGCGTTGAAGACGCCCTACATGCAACCCGCGCAGCCGTCCAAGAAGGCGTTGTCGCTGGTGGTGGTGTCGCTTTGATCCGTGCTGCCCAAAACGCTAAGCTCGCTCAGCTAGACACTGGCGTTGCTGAACAAAACGAAGGCATCAAGTTGCTCCTCAAAGCAATCGAAGAGCCCCTACGCCAAATCGCTGGCAATGCCGGCTTTGAAGGCTCGGTCGTGGTAAATAAAGTCAAAGAAGGCACAGGCTCTTTCGGCTTCAACGCTGCCTCCGAAGTCTACGAAGACTTAATCGCCGCAGGCGTGATCGATCCAACCAAAGTAACCCGAACCGCGCTTCAAAACGCAGCCTCGGTAGCATCATTGCTTCTAACTACAGAAGCCATGATCGCTGAACAAACCAAAGGTGAAAAAGTATCTTCCGTAGGCGACTACGGCTCAGACATGGATTACTAACTGTCATCCCGGGCCCTGACCCGGGATCCAGGCTAGTTCAACACCCTGGATTTACTCCCCTCTCATCTCCCCTTTAAAAAAGGGGGGCAGGGGGGATTTTTTTTACAGCCGACTTGCCGAAGTTTTCCAAGTGTTCTTTGAGCCCTAAGCAGCTCTATAATAGTGCCTTTGACTTAAAAAATTCTTGAATTGTCCTGATGATGTCGGCCGGGAGCTTCTTGTCTTGATCTTGTATTAAATCAAGCGTCCGATTCAGATCTTCAATCCGAGTGACGAGCGAACTTGTCCAATTTGAATCATAGCCTATGCATATATCAAGCAGTCTCGCAGAGTTCGGTATTGCACTACCAGTATACTTTGAATGAGCGGTATCTAGTGAAATCTCTTGTATGCTAAGCGAAGATATCCCTTTTGTGATTGGAAACTCATCAATTGAGATCCGGTGAAGATCAGTGTGGATAAACCAGTTCGCGAGCAGACCTTGGGTGGCGATCGAAATAGAAAGAAGCACTAATGCTTTCACGTTCATGGCGATAGAAACCCAAACAGTGGCAAATTTATTCGCCCATCGCTTTACTGGCTGCGACCCAGTCTACCTCTGTATGCCGGCCAGCTTGTCACTTCCCAAGATGCGAGGGCGCAGCGCTTTCATTTCAATTGGAGTAATTGAGGGTGGATCGAAACCTGATTTCGATAGCGAATCACAGGATCGGAAAAACATCCGATGGCATTTCTAAAAGCGATTGATTTAGGCTGTTGGTGACATAAAAAGCCGTCTCCCCCAAACCGAAAATTGATGGAGACGGCCGGCCCAAGAGCCAAAATCAACATAAAGATTTTGGCAGGCATTTGTCAACGTTGATCTCCAACCAGGAGGTCTAGGAGAAGTCATGCCGAATGAACATGTTTTTGGTGCCAACATTCCGATCAAAGCAAAATATCTATGGCTATTAATCGCCAGGGAGTGCGACGAAAAAAATCCAACCGTTTATCTCAACAGTAAACCTCTGGCTGATAAAATGGGCTGCTCCCTCAGCACGGTTTCCAAATACTTGCGCATTCTAATCGAAGCAGGCCTACTTAAAAAAGCAGCGCCAACCAAATATTCAAACGTGTCACCCTACGAGGTATTGCTAACTTCTCAGGCGCAGCCCACCTCCGATCCAAAAGGCGAAGAGGAAATTGGCGCCCAGTTAGCCAGCATGCCTGCAAAAGAATTAGCCGAACGATGCCTGAGCTTGCTCAAATCAGTGAGTAGCCAAAAGGCCCAGATCGCATCGTTAGATAAGATGATCCGCCTTCAAGCGGAAAGAGAACGAGCGCGCAATTCGACAGTGCTCAGCAAAGAGCCGGACGTACCGATACGCAAACAAAATTGGATGTACAAAGATGAGCATCTGGCACCTAAATAAAAATGAGGGTCTGACACCTTGACCTTGATAGTCATCCCGGCCTTGAGCCGGGATCCAGCGCATTGCACGACCCTGGACCCCGGGTCGAGCCCGGGGTGACAGTGGGGTTCTTTGGGCTAGGCGGTTAGCGCTTCGAAGCCTATGGTTAGGGCGTCGTGTAGGGCGGCTTTGCTTTGTTCGGGGGTTGCGAAGGCTCTTTGGGGGCCTGAGCGGGTGGAGATGATGGCGCAGATGGTGCCTGCTTTGTAGCCTAGTAGGCCTGCTAAGTAGCAGAGTGAGCTGTTTTCCATTTCTAGGTTAATCACTTTTTCAGGCAGCGGCTCGCCTTCGATGGGCAGCTCGATGGTGCTCAAAATATCCACCAAATCGGGGAAGCGCATATGCTCGGCAAAGCGGCCGACTACTCGTCCTTGGCAGGCAAAAAAGCCGCTGGCAGATGCGGTGATGCCGACAATGCTGGGCCTGTTTGGTGCATGCTTTTGCGCCGCATCTTTTAAGGCCCTGGTGATGTCAGGGTGGGCGCTGGCGGCATAGACGCCTACTTGGCCAAGTTCGGTTTGATTGGCGATCGCTTTTAGCCGGGCCACATCTTTTCCCAGAATCGCTTCATTGGCTGCGTAATATTGGCAGGTATTGTCCAGGCCTAGGGCGTGGCGGGAAATCGCCAGGGTGCCGATGGGTACGTCTTGTGGTGAGCCGCAGGTGCCTACGCGGATGAGGGAGATTTCTTTTTTGTCGTTTGTCCAGGAGCTAGTTTGGACATCATATTCCTTTAATATATGGAGTTCATTCATGATGATCTCCATATTGTCGGTGCCCATACCTGAGGAAAGGACGGTGACTCTTTGGCCGCGGTATTTACCGGTCATGGTGCGGATTTCGCGGTGGGATTGGTCGAACTCCAGTGAGCCTGGATCAAAGTAAGTGGCCGCTAAAGGAACTCGGCTTGGGTCACCAACCAGGATAATCTTATCTGCAATATTGCTTGCCGCAGCGGCTATATGATACACAACGCCTTCATCACTGAGCGGAATATCGGCTGATTTTGCGGGCAATTTTACGTTCATAAGCGGGTCCATAGGCTTTAGAAGGCTTAGCCGCAACCCTTAGACCCCAGTTGACTTAGAGGCCTAATGTGAAATGGATTTGGCCCGTGCCAATCAATACCCCTTCCTTGGCTTCCCGCATCGATCACACGGTGCTTAAAGCTGATGCAACGAAAGAAGAAATCGAGCGCCTTTGCGCCGAGGCCCGGCAATATGGTTTTGCGACCGTTTGTGTAAATTCCTACTGGATCCCTCATGTGTCGAAGTTGCTGACCGGCAGTGACGTTAAACCCGTTACGGTTGTTGGCTTTCCTTTGGGCGCCAATCTTACTGAATCTAAAGTATTTGAATCTAAAGAAGCGATCAGATTAGGTGCGCTTGAAATTGATATGGTTTTGAATATTGGCGCTTTAAAAGGTGACGATTTTGAAACCGTTTTGAAAGACATTCAAGCAGTGGTTGAAGCTTCAAAGCCGCATGCCGTTAAAGTGATCTTGGAAACGGCTCTTTTGTCGGAATCTCAAAAAATGAAAGCTTGTGAGCTAGCCTTGCGGGCTGGTGCTGCATTTGTGAAGACCTCTACTGGCTTTGCTGCTAGCGGTGCCACAGTTCAGGATGTTGCGCTCATGCGCCGTGTAGTAGGCGATTCGATGGGTGTCAAAGCATCCGGTGGTATCCGCACGCGCGAAGATGCGCAAAAGATGTTGGACGCAGGTGCTACGAGATTAGGAACTTCTGCCTCTGTTTTGATTTGTAAGTGAGTTAAAGAATATGAAAATTGTATCGATTATTTTAAGTATGTTCGCGTCTCTTCAGCTTTTTGCGGCCGATAACCAGCAGTTACTGTCCCAGCTCCAAAATGGGATCGGAGAGCAAAGCTGGCCGAGTCGTCTAACTGGTTTATTGGGTTGCGTGGCCATGATTTTTTTGGCTTTCGTGATGTCATCTAATAGACGGATGATTTCTTGGAGACTGGTGGGCTTTGGGATTTCCCTTCAAGTTCTGTTTGCTTTTTTGGTTTTAAAACTTCAGGTAGGCAAAGGCTTTTTCCTGGTTGCCAATGATGCGATTATTAAAGTTCTATCTTTTTCAAATGAAGGCGCTCGTTTCGTTTTTGGAAACTTAGTAGACAACGACATTCCTGTAACCGGCATGCCTTCTGATATTCAATCGATGGTTCACACGGGCTCTTTGTTTGCCTTTTCGGTTTTGCCGACCATCGTGTTCTTTTCAGCTTTAACCGCTGTGCTCTATCATGTGCGCGTTTTGGAGTGGCTCGTTCGCGGGATGTCGTTTGTGATGCGCAGGACCATGCGCGCATCAGGTGCTGAAAGTTTTTCGGCTGCAGCCAATATTTTCGTTGGGCAGACAGAAGCGCCTTTGTTGATTAAGCCATTTTTGGGCAATATGACCCGCTCGGAAATCATGGCCATTATGACCGGTGGTTTTGCGAACGTTTCCGGTGGCATTATGGCTGCTTATGTGGCCGTGTTGATGGGTTACTTCCCAGATATCGCTGGGCATTTATTAGCCGCGAGCATTATGTCTGCGCCTGCTTCTTTGGTATTTGCCAAAATCATGATTCCTGAAACAGGAAAGCCAGAAACTTTGGATTCCAGTGGTGTCATGCTCGAAAAGCAAGATGCAAATCTTTTAGATGCCGCAGCGCGTGGTACCACCGATGGTTTGTCGTTGGCTCTTAATGTCGGCGCGATGTTAATCGCGTTTATTGCGTTGATTGCCTTTTTGAACTGGGGCATTGGCGCGGCTAGTTTCTATGCCGGATACCCAGAAGTAACGTTGCAGTGGTTGTTTGCGAAGCTTTTTGCCCCGCTTGCTTGGCTTTTGGGTGTTCCTTGGGTTGATGCGCCATTGGTTGGCAGTCTGTTGGGCACTAAAACAGTGGTCAATGAATTGGTCGCTTACCTACAAATGGCTCCAGAAATTCAAATGGGTGCATTTGCGCACGGAAAAAGTGTTATTATTGCCACATATGCATTGTGCGGCTTTGCGAACTTTTCATCCATCGGCATTCAAGTTGGTGGTTTGTCTGCCATGGCACCGCACCGGCGAGCTGACTTTGCTAAATTGGGACTTAGGGCAATGATCGCAGGCTCTTTGACATCCTTCCAAACAGCGGCAGTGGCGGGAATGCTATTGTGAGAGTTCTCTATCTTACCAAAGATATAGAACTGATCAAAAAACAACTTTATGAAGGTCTTGTCCTGCAGATGAAAAATCTGTCAGTGGAAGACCTCATGGATGATATTAATACCGACATGATGACCCCAGCGTGGGTCTGTTTTGACTACAAGCCTGAAGACATTGCTGCCAATGCTTATGCGGGTTTAATGCATCAAGGTGACAGGGTGTTTAAACCGCGAGCCCTCATGGACGGCGGTTTTGATGTCATTGTGAGTGGGCATCGCAAAGGCACGGGCTCATCCAGGGAAACAGCGGCTCAGTGCGAACGATTTTGCGGCATCAAAACTGTTATTGCCGCTTCTTTTGCGCCTATCCATGAACGCAATAATATTAACTTGGGTCAGCTGATGGGCGATCACGCCATGCTTCTTCGGATGGAAGCCGGTGAAGAGATTTCGGTTGATGAGTTTTGTGCCAAGCTAGATCCAATTTCTACCGAGATTATTAAAGCCGGTGGCCTGCTTAAACTCGCCTCCATGATGGAAAGCGCTACAGCGCTTGCGGGCGTGACCCGTGATCCGAAATTGCCGCCTGCCGCGACATTGGTGGAAAAGATTCTGGGCGCGCCTTGTGGCACCACCGTATTTCGAGAAGTAGACGGTGGCTATAGCCATGAGTTTACTTCGGCGCAGGTCGATGAGTTTTTAAAACGCGAATTTGGCGAAGACTACCAAATCAAAAAACCTGAGCGTTTTGCTATTTTTGAAGACCATTTGATTTATGCCCATGATGTGCCGAAGATGGCGCCTTTTTCGGCCAAGATCGACAAGCTGGTGGCCCTACAAAACCACTTTCAAAAACACACTGGCATGCGCGATTATTCAGCCAAAGATGGTATTTCGCCGGGTATTTGCCATGAAGTGGCGCGCGAAGATTTTATTAATTCAGGCGATTTGATCTTGGCCACCGATAGCCACACTTGCATGGCGGGCGGCGTGGGCGCGTATGGTTATGGCATTGGTACGACTGAGTACGCAGCGCTGCTGCATGCGGGCAAAGCCTTAGTCACCGTGCCCGAAAGCATTCGATTTGATTTGCATGGGACACTGAAGCCAGCATGTACGGCAAAAGATTTGATTTTGCAGATCTTGGATACCTATGTGAAGCAAGAGTTGACTTTGAACCGAGTGATGGAGTTCGGTGGGCCCGGTCTTGCGTCAATCAGCGCGGATGAGCGAGCGACATTGTGCAATATGGCAACCGAGTGCTCTGCTAAGTCAGGCATTTGCGATGTTGATGAAGTGACGCTGGCATTTTTAGCTCGGCATCGGGACAATGTGCCTGTGCTTAAAAGCTTAACGCCGGATGCAGGCGCGGTATATGCAGGTGGTCGCTTCAGCATTAATTTAGATGATGTGGTGCCGAGAATTGCTAAGCCGGGCGATCCGACCTATGGCGCTGTCATCTCAGAGATTGGTGATATCCCCATTGATATTGCATATGGCGGTTCATGTACAGCTGGCAAGTATGATGACATGGCCTATTACGCGCGCGTCATCGAAGCTAACTTGAATGCAGGAAAGCGTATCCCCGCGCATGTGAAGTTTTACCTGCAATGCGGAAGTGTCTCAGTTAAAAACTGGGTCAAGCAAAAGGGCTGGGCCGATTTATTTAAAGAGGCGGGTGTGATTTTATTAGAGCCAGGCTGCGGCGCCTGCATCGGTTGCGGGCCGGGCGTGAGCGATAATGCCGAGCAAGTGACCATTTCGGCGATTAACAGAAACTTCCAAGGACGCAGTGGCCCAGGAAAACTTTACTTAGGCTCACCCTTGACGGTTGCAGCTTCTGCATTTGCCGGTAAGATTGTTGCTTATGACCCGAATTAGGCCCAAAGCCTATGTCTGGACAGACGTAGGCCAAAAACGTGAACGCAATGAGGACGCTTATTTGCTGTTGCCCGAGTATGATTTATACGCGGTTGCCGACGGCATGGGTGGCCATGTTGGCGGCGAAAAAGCTTCGCAGTTAGCGACGCAGTCGATCAAAGAGCTGGTGTTGGAAAATCTAAATCATATCGATCACGCTGAAGCACCCAAGTTGCTCGGCGATTCGGTGCGAGCGGCCTCTAAACGGATCTTTGAAGAGACATTTGTGCATCCTGAGCTCAAGGGCATGGGAACCACGGCCACCGCTTTGCTGCTGGAGTCTGAGCAAGCGATCTTGGCTCATGTGGGAGATTCTAGAGCTTATTTGATTCGAGAAGGCGAGCTGGAGCAAATCACAGAAGATCATTCGTTGGTTCAGGAACAGTTTCGTTCAGGCCTGATTAGTTTGGAGCAGGCGAGACATAGTCGATTCCGCAATATCATTACCCGGTGCTTGGGATTTGAAGATGATGTCGATGTCGACATGATGGTACTGACGCCGCAGCCAGATGATATTTTTGTGCTTTGCACCGATGGGCTTACCACCTTGGTGGAAGATAAAGAAATTCTGCAAACCATTGCCAATAATGATCAGCAAATTGCTGGTCAAAAGTTGATCGACCTGGCCAACTCCAGGGGCGGCAACGATAATATTACGGTTTTGTTGGTCTATGTTTAAATGGGTCGTTGTTTTCGGGGTTATTGCGGCGTTATTTATCCAAAATCGCCTCTTGAATCACCACTTGAATCTCTCGCATACCTATCAGCAACGCCAGGTTGAGGCTGAGTGGCAGCAGCTGACCTCTGAGCATTTAAACTTGCTGGACCATATAGGCGAGCATTTTAATACCAGACCCAATCGTTGGCCAGTGATGGGTACGATATCCAGTCACTTTGGCTTTCGTTCGGACCCATTTACAGGTTATCAGGCGATGCATTTTGGCGTGGATATTGCAGCGCCATACGGTACGCCTGTACATGCTTCTGCACCAGGCCGCGTGATTTTCGTGGGTCATTCTGGGGGACTGGGAAACTTGGTGGCGATTCAGCATTCCCCTAATTTGATTACCCGATATGGCCATCTATCGGATTATTTTGTTCGCTCCGGTGAGTGGGTGAAACGAGACGAGCGCATCGCGTTGGTGGGCAATACTGGCCGCAGTACCGCGCCGCATTTACATTATGTAGTGGAAAAAAATGGCGTTCATCAAGATCCGGTGGAGTATTTAGAATGAGCAAAGTTGTTGGCTTCGTCCCCACCATGGGGGCTTTGCATGAAGGCCATCTGTCACTGATTCGAGAGGCTAAAAGGCAATGCGATGAAGTGGTGGTGTCGATTTTGGTGAACCCGCTGCAGTTTGCGCCGCATGAGGATTTTAACGCATACCCCCGAATGCGTGAGAGAGACTCAGCTTTATGCCTGGAAGCTGGCGCAGATCGAGTGTTTTGCCCTGAAGTATCTCAAATCTACCCTGGGGGATTTCAGACACGCGTGATTGGGGGTGAGTTGACGCAAAAATATTGCGGCGTGACCCGCCCGCTACTTTTTAATGGTGCGCTGACGGTCGTTAATATTCTGTTTAATATCGTTAAGCCGCAGAAAGCTTTTTTTGGTGAGAAAGATTTTCAGCAGCTGTTTTTGATGAAGCAGATGGTGAAAGATTTTCAAATACCGGTTGAAATCGTTGGCATACCGATTGTGCGAGAGGACTCTGGGCTTGCGTTGTCATCGCGCAATGCTTATTTAAACGAGTCGCAAAAGGCAGAGGCGGCGTGTTTATTCAGGGCGATTTTGGCGGTTCAAGAAGCGGCTCAGTGTGGCGAGAGAAGTGTGCAGACGTTGATAGATTTAGCACGTTCTAAGATATCACTTGAGATTGATTATCTGTCGTTGGTGGATGTTAATACGCTGGCAGAATGCCAAGAGAAGTTAGACGGCCCAGCTCGGCTATTGATGGCTGCATATGTTGGTCAGCCAAAAGTTCGCTTGATAGATAACGGCGCCGTTTTGTCATCCCCGGCGCACGGGCCGGGGTGACAGGGTGATTACTGATTCTGGTTTTGATTTTGGTTTTGATTCTGAATCACAATCTCAACACGTCGGTTGTTAGCTCTGCCTTCAGCGGTTGAATTGCTAGCGACCGGGCTCATTTTGCCCATGCCTCTGGCGTCAATCATGCTAGATGGAAAGCCTCTGGAAACCAAATAACTGCGCACGGATTCGGCGCGTTTTTGGCTGAGGTTCATGTTGAGTGCGTCAGATCCAGTTGAATCTGTATAGCCTTCAACCACCAAACGGCTATTCTGGTCTTGGTTAAGCACTTTAGAAACTTCGTCCAATTTTCTTTCTGCTGACGGTAAGAGGTCTGATTTGCCTGAAGCGAAGAGGACACTGCCTGACAAAGTGACAACAACACCGCGAGCTTCTTGTTTAACCGAGCTCACAGCGGCCAATTTAGCCATGTCGGATTGCATTTGGGAGATTTCTTGCTGAGAACGAGCAAGTTCACCTTTGGTCTTTTTGAGTTCAGCTTTGCTTTGTTGAAGCTGCATTTGGTTCTGGGCTGATACATAGTCTCTAGCCGATTTGTCAGTGGCTTTTTTGGCTTCTTCAGTGTCTGCAGAAACTTCAGCCAACTGAGCTTTGCGTTCCGCAGCGTATGCCAAATCTGCTACGATGTAGCTCTTTTTACCGTCTTCGTAAGCTTTATCGGCTTTGAAAAGAGCGTCTTGAGCATCCAGCATTTGCTGAGGCGCTTTTTCGGCTGTGCCGCGAGCTTTAGCTTGTTTGTAAGCGTCTCTGGCTTTAACGAGTTCGGTTGGGACAGTTTTGCAGCCAGCTAGAGAAATAGCCAGCGCAGCGATTACATATACCTTTTTCATTATTCCATATCTCCTTCGTTGCTGGTGTCGCTATCGTCCATTGGGTTGTCTGTTTTAAGTTGCTTTAAACGTGCCATCGCATCTGCGGCATCGGTTTTTTCCTTGTCTTGTGCAGCAACAGCTTTTGCGAGTGCAGCGTCAGCTTCGGCTCTGTTTAGCAAGGAAGTCGCTTGCTTTTTCTTTCCTTTAGAAAAGAGTTCCTTGGCTTTGTCCATCGACTCTTGGGCTTGGCGTAGATAGAAATCTGAAGTCGCGTTTGAGCCAGCGCCTTCACCTTGAGCTGCCTGAATTGCTGTGGTTGAATCTTCAGCTTTTTGTTTGAATACAGCGTTGGTTCTGCAACCTGCGATCGCTGCGATGGCGAATACAGCTGAGCTAATTTTGATAATTGTCGAATGTTTCACATGCCCTCCTTTTGGGTTTCGCAATTGGTAGCATGAGGCCAGATTGGATTGGAACTTCTAAATAGATTTAAAATGCGCTCCCTTGCGTGACGCATGGAAAACGCACATGATATAAGCATGCAAGAATTAGCCTGTATTGTGCTTTGTGCAGGGCAAGGTACCCGCATGAAAAGTATGCGCTCTAAAATGCTGCACGAAATTGCTGGCAAGCCATTATGTTTGTGGAGCTTGGACCTCGCCAACGATTTAGGCGCAAGGCCGGTTATACCAGTGCTCGGTTATCAAAAAGAAAGCGTCGCGGCTGTGTTAAATATGCCGCACGTTATCCAAGAGCAGCAATTAGGCACCGGTCACGCTGTTCAGGTGGCTTTCCAGACAATTCATAATTTCAAGGGTCGAGTACTTGTATTGTATGGCGATACGCCTTTATTGAAGCACGAAACGTTGCAGAAATTAATCGACTTGCAAAAGCAAACTCATGCCCAAATAGCGATGCTAACTTCGCATGTAAAATTGCCACATGGTTATGGGCGCATTGTTCGCCAGGGCAGTGCCATTAAGCAAATTGTTGAAGAGCGAGATGCAACGCCAGATGAGCAAAAAATTACGGAAATTAACCCGGGAATTTACGTATTTGATGCTGAATTTCTGCGCAAGCATTTATCCGACTTAAACGCAAACAATCAAAAGCACGAATATTATCTCACGGACTTAATCGCTCTTTCTGAAAAGCCGATTGCTTCGATCGAAGTAGCGGAAGAAGAGATTTTAGGCGTCAACGATTTGGTGCAGCTCGCGAAAGCTGAACGTATTTTGCGCCGAAGAATTAACGAGCACTGGATGCGCCAAGGCGTTCAGATGCTGGATTATAAGACCACCTATATTGATATCCAAACTAAGCTGTCAGCCGATGTGATTTTGGAAGAAGGCGTTGTTTTGCGCGGTGCGTGCGAGATTGCTTCTGGCGTTCGCATTGGTGCGTACAGTGTCCTGCAAGACGCCATTGTGGGCAGTGGTTGTCAAGTTGGCCCTTTCGCACGCCTTCGGCCCCAAACGGTTTTAGGCGAGAACTGCAAAATCGGTAACTTTGTCGAAGTGAAGAAATCGACTTTTGGCAAAGGCTCCAAAGCCAATCATTTGGCTTATATTGGCGATGCCGAAATTGGCGAGCGCTGCAATGTCGGGGCAGGGACCATTACTTGCAATTACGATGGCGTTAAAAAGCATCAGACTAAGATGGACGATGGCGTTTTTGTCGGCTCAAACAGCACGCTGATTGCGCCTTTGCATCTGCATGAAGGCGCTTACATTGGTGCGGGCAGTGTGATTAACCAAGATGTGCCGGCCGGATCTTTAGGCCTTGGCCGTTCAAGACAAGAAAACAAAGCAAATTGGAAGAGCAAGAAATGAGAGATATGTATCCTGAGATTGAGCCGTTTGATACTTTTGAACTGCCCGTATCTGACATTCATACGCTTTATGTTGAACAGTCCGGCAATCCCAATGGCAAGCCGATTGTATTTGTACATGGCGGCCCAGGCGGCGGTACGGAGCCTAAGCAGCGCCGGTATTTTGACCCTAAAAAATGGCGCATTATTCTTTTTGACCAGCGTGGTTGCGGCAAATCGAAGCCATTTTCTTGCTTAGAGCAGAACACCACTTGGGATTTGGTTGCTGACATGGAAAAAATCCGTGAAAAGCTGCAAATCAAACAATGGCACGTATTGGGCGGTTCCTGGGGCAGTACGCTGGCTCTGGCCTATGCTGAAACTCATCCTGAAAAAGTGTTGGGCCTGATTCTGCGTGGCATTTTCCTGGTGCGTCGTTCAGAGATTAATTGGTTCTATCAGTTTGGTGCGAGCGAGCTTTATCCGGATGCTTGGGAAGATTTTTTGGCCCCGATTCCAGCTGCAGAGCGAGGCAATTTAGTGGAAGCCTATCACCGGCGTTTGACACATTCGGACGAAAAAGTGGTGCTCGAAGCGGCAAAAGCTTGGAGTACATGGGAGGGTAGGACTTCGAAACTTATCCCCGATTTAAAGTTTATCTCGCATTACGAAAGCCCGGATTTCGCGCATGCCTTTGCGCGCATTGAGTGCCATTACTTCAAAAACGAGGGCTTTTTTGAGGAAGATGGCTGGCTTTTGAAGAACGCGTCTAAAATTGCTCATATCCCGACAGTGATTGTGCAAGGGCGCTATGACATGCCTTGTCCGGTGCGTAGCGCTTATGACTTGTCGAAAGTGCTGCCTTTGGCGCAGCTTCAGATCATTCAAGATGCAGGTCATTCTGCGGGCGAGCCTGGTATTACGGAGGCGTTGCTTGATGCCACAGACCGTTTCTAAGTTTCCTGATATTTTGCGCGGTCCAGCCATGTTGTGGATTACTTTTAGCGAATCCATATCGATGATTGTTGATGCGGCTTGGCATGGTGCGAGTAAAGCGCTGGGCGATAAGCATGTGAAAAGCTTTTCGCACCGCATGTTGGCCATGAGCCGCACCAAACTTGAAACGCGGGGTCTTGGGCATGTCAGCGCTGGGCAATCCTATGTCTTTATGTCGAATCACCAATCGGTGATGGACATCCCTGCGATTTTGGCGGCAGCACCAGGTTCTGTTCGAATGGTTGCTAAAGAAGGACTGTTTAAAGTCCCGTTTTTTGGTCGAGCCATGTTGGCAGCAGGCTTTATGCCTATTAATAGGCGCAGCTTAGAAAAGGCCAAGCAGCAGTTAGAGCATGCCAAAGGCTCTCTACAGAACGGTGTTAGCGTTTGGATTTCGCCAGAAGGCACCCGAAGCAAGACTTCTGAGCTTTTGCCTTTTAAAAAAGGCGGGTTTCATGTGGCTCTGTCTTTAGGTGTGCCAATTGTCCCAGTTTGGATTGAAGGTGCAGGCGCTGTGATACCTGCTCATTCTTATCGAATTTGTACAGATAAGACCATTTGTGTGACTTTTGGCAAGCCGATAGAGACGAGAGGGTTGACGTCAGAAGATTTGCCTGAGCTTATCTTAAAGACCCGTCAAGCCATCTTAGGCCTACCCCTTGAAAACAACGGATAAACCTGTATCCTAGGGCGGCTTGTATTAATACAAATTTTAGGAGTAAAAATGCTGGGTAAAGTAAAGCAGTTCTTGTGGCCTATTCATCGCGGTGAACATAAAAAGTTCATGCCGATGATGTTGATGATAGCGTTTATCATCTTCAACTATACCATTCTAAGGAATATGAAAGATGCGTTGATCGTGACCGAAGCCGGTTCCGAAACCATTACTTTCCTTAAGTTTTGGGTAGTTGTGCCTTCCGCCTTCATATTTTTCTTTGTTTACGCAAAGCTCAGCTCGATTTTTTCGAAGCAAACCATGTTCTACGGAATTGTGGGCTTCTTCTTGATCTTCTTTGTGCTGTTTGCAGGCGTACTCTACCCAAGCAGACATTTGCTTCATCCTGTTGAAAGCGCTGAATGGCTTTCCAGCATGCTTCCTGAAGGTCTTCAGGGCTTGGTGTCTATCTATAAATTTTGGACCTATTCACTGTTTTACACTTTGGCTGAACTATGGGGCAGCGCTGTTTTGTCCTTCTTGTTCTGGAACTTTGCCAACGATGTGACCAAAGTTTCTGAAGCTAAGCGCTTTTATGCTCACTTTTACTTGCTAGGAAACGTGGCTAACACTTTGGCTGGTTACTTGACTCGCTATTTCTCAAATTTGGGTAAAACAGCGGCTCCAGGCGTTGATCCTTGGCAAGTGTCCCTCAACTACCTACTGGGTACAGTGGTTGTTGCTGGTTTGATCGTTCTTTTCACTTATGCTTACTTGAACCGCTTTGTGTTTGCAGACCCTGCTCAAGTTAAAGGTGCAGATGAGCCTGTTAAGAAGAAGTCGAAGCCAAAAATGAGCGTTGGTGACAGCCTCAAGTTCTTGCTTCAATCCAAATATCTTGGTTTGATTGCGATTTTGGTTATCGCTTACGGTATCTCTATCAACTTGGTTGAAGTTGCATGGAAGAACCAGATGAAGCTTCAGTTCCCAGATAAGAACGATTACAACGCGTTCATGGGTCTGATGACCATGACCACCGGTATCGCAACCGTGCTTGTGATTTTGTTTGGTAGCTCCATCATTCGTAAGTTTGGTTGGAAACGAGGCGCTATGGCGACACCTTGGATTTTGGGCATCACCGGCATCTTGTTCTTTGCTTGCATGATCTTCCCTGAGTTTTTTGCACCTGTGGCCATGTTCATGGATGTGACACCTCTGATGCTGGCCGTTTGGTTTGGTTTTGCGCAAAATATTTTGAGCAAGAGCACCAAGTACGCTCTCTTCGACCCCACCAAGGAAATGGCTTACATTCCTTTGGATGACGAATCGAAGTCCAAGGGTAAAGCTGCCGTTGATGTTGTTGGCGCACGCCTCGGTAAATCCGGTGGTTCGCTCTTGCAACAAATCATGTTCGCTTTCATTGGTCCGATTGCAGTGATTGCACCATATTCCGCAGGAATCATGGTATTTATCATCGGCATCTGGCTCGTGGCAGTCCATTTCTTGGGCAAGCGCTTCGTCGCTCTGTCCGGCGAGAAATAGAACGTTTTTCTCTTGCGACTAGTTAGCTGAAAAGCTATCTGGTCGTCGATGAAAGCAAGTCCCGAGTCCCCAAGGTTGTTTGAAAATAACTTTTTGGATTTCTTCTCCAGGTCACCCTGGTGGACGGTTCCCTTGTTTTGGCTCCCTGTCTGCGGTTACTTGATCTATCAAGGACCCAAAGACTGGAGCCTTTTTTTAATTCCGCTCGGCTTTTTCATCTGGGGCCTGACGGAGTATTTGCTGCATCGCTTTATTTTTCATATGGAGTTTGAAGGCAAGCTGGGCAAGCGCTTTCACTTTCTGATGCATGGCGTCCATCATGAATGGCCGAATGACCGTTTTAGGTTGGTGATGCCATTGTTGGTGGCGCTTCTCATTGCTGTGCCCTTTGCGCTTTTCTACCATTGGTTTTGGGGGCCAGAGTTGTTCTGCCCGTTCTTTGCAGGCTTTCTATTGGGTTATGTGGAGTATGAGTGCACGCATTACGCGGTGCATCATGTCAAATCAAAACATCCGGTGTTTATGCGTTTGAAGCGGCATCACTTGCTGCATCATCACAGCGATAGTCATGCCGGAACTAAATTCGGCGTATCTAGCCCGTTGTGGGACAAAATATTCAAGACAAGATAGTTTTACCCTCTCCTACTTTGTAGGAGAGGGAGTTTTTAGCTAGCTAAAAACGGGAGAGGTCGGATCCCGATCGGAGATTCCTCTCCCGATTTTGGCGAGCCAAAATCTCCCTCTCCGCACAAGCGGAGAGGGTTAAAGCAACTGCTCTGCCACTATCTCCGCAATATCCTTAACCTTCACCTGCTCATCCGCCGCGCGATCTTTCACCCCATCGCTCATCATGGTCATGCAGAATGGGCACCCGGTCGCGATGGTTTTAGCCCCTGTCGCCAGCGCCTGATCTGTTCTTTCCAGATTCACCCGCTTACCGATATTCTCTTCCATAAACATACGCCCACCGCCCGCGCCGCAGCAGAAGCTCTTCTCCTTGCTAAACGACATCTCGACCGTCTTAGCGCCGATGGCAATCAAGCTTTGCCTTGGAGCATCATACTGCTTGTTGTAACGCCCTAAATAGCAGGGGTCATGGAAAGTAATGGTCTCTTTAATCTGCTTCTTTGAATCCAGCGGAATGCGTTTATCTGCCAATAGCTCCGCAATCAACTCCGTATGATGCTGCACCGAAAAGTGACCGTCGAAATCCTGATACTCGTTTTTCAACTGGTTAAAGCAGTGCGGACAGGTCGCGAAGATTTTTCTGAACTTCTTCTTTTTAAGCAACGCGATGTTTTCTTTAGCAAGCGTATCGTACACATACTCATTTCCCATACGGCGCGCTGGGTCACCTGTGCATTTTTCTTCACAACCTAAAATGGCAAAATCCACATTGGCTGCTTTTAAAATACGCACCAAAGCTTGTTGAATCTTTTTCGAGCGGTCATCTGTGGCGCCAGCGCAGCCGACCCAGAACAGATATTCGACTTCGCGATCACCTTGCTCAGACATCAACGGGACATTGAGCTCTTTGGCCCAATCTTCGCGTTTGTCTTGGGATACACCCCAAGGATTGCCTTGTACTTCCATGCCTTTAAAAGCAGCGTTTAGCTCTTTAGGGTAATCCGCAGCTTCCATCATGACCAAGTTGCGCCTGATTTGCATCAAATCGGTCGGTACCGAGTCAATCAGCACGGGGCAGACTTCCACGCAAGCCGCACAGGTGGTGCAGGCCCAGATTTCATCCAAATGCACTTGACCTTCAGAGTGATATTCTTTTGGTGTTCGATTAATCAGCGATACTTTTTCGCCATCGCGGATATTCATCTTTAAATCGTGGAGCACTTTCTTCGGCTGCAACGGCTTGTCAGTCAGATTCGCTGGACAAACGGCATCACAACGGCCGCATTCGGTGCATGCAAATGTATCTAAAATCGACTTCCAAGAAAGATCGCTAACTTTTTTAACCCCGAATTCCTCTGAGTTCTCAAAATCTGTGACCGGCGGTTTAGCCACAGCTCCGAAATGTCTAAAGTAAATATTCGGCCCCGCAGCCAGCAAATGCATATGCTTTGAACGCGGGATATACATCGCAAAGCCCAAAAAGATGCCCAGATGTATCCAATAAGCGATGGGGTTAATCGGCCCGCCCAAGATTTGCGCGAAGATAGAGCTAAACGGCAGATACCAATGCCAGCCGTAAGAAAGCTCGCCCGCCTGCATACGCAAGTAGGTTTCACTCCCAACAAACATGAAGAAGCTGACATACAGCGCACCGATTAACCACAAAATGGTCTCGGCATCCGCAGAGCGTGGCATTAGTCGACGTGTCTTACCGGTCATGCGCCGATAAAGCGCGATGCCAACAATAATTACCACGCCCATGGCCATGAAATCTTGGCTAAACTCGTACAGATGAATCATCCAGTTTGGTAGAAAGTGCCTGTACAAAAACGGCTGTACGCCAAAAGATTCCAGAAAGCGTGTCAAACCAAACAGCACCAGCTCCATATGGCCGATGCCCAGAATCAAAAAGCCGTACAGGTACCAAAAGTGCATGAAGCCATACTTTTTGTCCTCCAAAACTTTCTTTTGGCCAAACACATAAATCATCACCGAAGCCGCTCGCTCTTGCCAAGTATTGGTTAAAGCTTCAGGCGCACCCGAGCGAATCATCACCATAATTCTGCCCAGCGCTGATAATGTGAAAAATAACGAAACACCAACAAGGCAAGCAACGACGATAGAATGGACAATCGGCATACGCCAGTATTTGTCATCGTCATCCTAAACTGTCTAGGCACAAAAAAGCCGGGCAATTTCTCGCCCGGCTTCTTTATATCCAGCGTAGCTGCTTAGAAGTTATAACCAAGCAAGATAGCTGCAGTGAAGCCAAATGCGCCTTCGGAAGGAATGTTTTGAAGGGCTAGGCTGTTATTATAGTTTGTGTTGTCTTTGCTATTGAAGCTAACTGCCAAGTTTTCATAACCGAGGTAGCTGTCGAGCCAGAATCCACGCCAGATGTTCCAAGCATAACCCATACGGAAGCCATAGCTTAGGCCAGCAGTAGCATCAATTTTTAGGCCAGCAGGAGCGCCTGCAGGTACATCCAATTTACCTACGAAGAAACCCAGCAAAGGATTCAAATAGAAACCTTGATAGGTTGATCGTCCGGTTACATAATATTTAACACCAAATTTTGGTGCGAAATAGGCGCCTCTGAAGAAGCCGTTGTTTGCAATTACTTCTTTAAAACCGAAGTTGAGTGGCATGTTGAAAGCAACGCGGTCGTTCAAGCTCATTTCGTATTGCAGTCTGAAGTTACCGCCAACCCATGAGATTGGGTCGATGGAGATTGCATGACGATGGCCACGATAGAAAGCGCGATCTTGTTCAATGCTACGGCCCATACGGTCGTTTTCGACTCGTGCCTGGTTCCATTCGCCGCGATCTGCGTCTGTAACTGCGGCCATAGCGAATGAAGAAATTAGTAAAGCGAAGGTTAGGGTCTTAGATAGGTAACTTAGTTTCATTTTGTTTTTCCTTTCCTGGTACCAAAAAGCCTAGAACAGCTTCCAGATGGAATTCAACCTTTGGGTGCGCTAAAAAGCGCATTGGGCCGGAATATTTTTTCATAAATTGAGATCTGATGCCACTTTGCAAGCCTCATTTCGACCGCACTTTGTTACCAGCGCCGTTCATGCTTTGATGCCTCCCTATGAGTATACTCGTTGTTGGTTCAATCGCCTTTGATACAGTCGAAACCCCTTTTGGTACGTGCGAACGGGCTTTAGGAGGCGCCGCAAACTTCTTTTCTATGACCGCAAGTTTATTTACCCAGGTTCAGCTGGTGGGGGTGGTGGGAGAAGACTTTCCAACTGACCATTTAGATTACTTAACCACGCGAGGCGTTGACACCGCCGGTGTGCAGGTGGTGAAGGGCAAGACGTTTCACTGGCAAGGCCACTATGGCTATGACTTAAACGAAGCACAGACTCTGAAAACAGAGCTAAACGTTTTTGAAAGCTTTAACCCCAAATTACCGGAAAGCTTTTGTGATGCTCAGACAGTATTTTTGGCTAACATCGATCCAGAGCTTCAGCTGCAAGTGTTAAAGCAGGTCAAAAAGCCTAAAGTCATCGGTCTGGATACCATGAACTATTGGATCGAAAGCAAAAACGGCGCTTTAAAAGAGGTAATTTCTCAGATCAGCATTTTGTTCATCAACGAATCCGAGCTCAGGCAGTTGGCGCAGGAACGTAATACGGTCAAAGCGGCTCATAAAATGCAGGCCTTAGGCCCAAAGACCATTGTTGTGAAACGCGGAGAATACGGCGCGCTGCTTTTTCATGAAGCCAGCTGCTTTTTTGCCCCGGCTTTCCCATTAGAAGACCTTTTCGATCCCACAGGCGCTGGAGACACCTTTGCGGCGGGTTTCATGGCGCATTTAGATAAAGTTGGTAATGCGAATTTGGACACGCTTAGAGAAGCCATGGTCATGGGCAGTGTGATGGCAAGTTTCGCGATCGAAGATTTTTCTTTTAATCGCATCAAAACGCTAGATGATTCCCAGATCAACCGTCGTCGTGATGAATTCAAACAGCTGACCCTCTAGACTCAAAAAACGCATCAGATATATGACCGGAATATAAGGAGTCACGACGATGAAAAAATCACTCGTTCTATTTTCGTTCCTAATCTCAGCGGTTTCATTTGCAGAAGTTGAACCAAAAATCGGTGGAAAGGGCCAACTATTCCGCGCTGCTGAAAGTGTTAGCGATCAGATCAAAAAATCTCAGATCGCTGTTGCTAAAGCCGAAGAAGCATTGGCGAAAGCTAAAAAAAAACTAACTCAAGCTAAGAATGAACAACCTGTTCAGGAAGCTGAAGAAGCTTTAGCAAAAGCTGAGGCGGCTCTTGAAAAAGCCCAAAACAAGGCGATGCAGGTAAAAAGCGAAGCGGAAGCATTTTTGGCAACCAATCCCGCCTTGGTGAAAATGGTCAAAGAAGCTTTGGAAGCAAACCCAACCAATTACGCTAGCGATGATATCAACGTTGCTGAACTACAACAAGACGGCGCTCCCGAAGTAGAAGTAAAGCTCGATAAGCCAGCTGACGAATTGCATGATGCACCACAAGCCTCGACAGAAGGCGATTTGTAGTTTTTAATAGAGAAATGCGTGCACTTACGATTTCTCTCTTAATGGCCTGGCCGTTATTGGCTGGGCCTTCTGTTTTGGATAAGCTTCAAGCGGTTTATGATAAAACCTCGTCTTTCGAGGCTGATTTCAAACAAACTTATTGGAACAAGCTTTTCGATAGAACGGATAAAAGCGAAGGAACGCTAGCGTACCAAAAGCCAGGCAAGATGCGCTGGGATTATCTAAAACCCAATAAAAAATCTTTCATCTTAAACGGCAAAAATCTCTGGCTGGTAGAGCCCGCTGAGAAAATTGCTTACATTAATAAATGCTTCGAAAGTGATGGTTTAACGGCTTCGTTGGTGTTCTTAGGGGGTAAAGGCAAACTGAAGCAGCAGTTTATTGCCCGCCCGGGTACGAAGGCTAATGAACTGGTGTTAACTCCCAAAAAACCTAACGGTATATTTAATGAGCTGGTCCTGGTTTATGAGCCAACCACTTTCCGCGTGGTGCAAACGACCTTGATTGATCCGGATGGAAATAAAAACCAATTTTTGTTTGAAAAAAAGCGCTTCAATCAAAAAAGCGATATGAAGCGCTTCGAATTTAAAGCCGCTGGGGGTATCCAGCTTTTGGACATGCCCGGCAGCTGTGGTGTGATTTAGCTTGGGCTGTGCAGGAAAGGGAATTTAAATGTGCCTGTACGTGCACCGGTCAGTCCTGTATTAAATTCCAAAATGAGTTTGGTGTCTACTCCGTCTTGTTCCATTCGATAGGCAACTGGAGCGCCTGCATCCCCGATATGCACCTCTTCTAACTGGGTCTCAATGTTCGCAGTGAAGGTTGTCCCATCTGGTAGTTTGAACCGCGGCGTCAAAGTAAGGAGAGGCGTATGCGAGCGGTTCCTCTGTTCCAATTTAAGGGTGTTGTCCCAATTCAGCTCGCCAGTGAGATCTGCCTCTGCGGAGTCAACGCTTCCTCCATCGACCAAAGCTGTATGCCACTGCGATGGGGTCATTGTATTTTGAGCCCATTTATTTGGAAGAGAAATGGCGGCTTCATAATGTTGCTCTCCGGGTTCCCCAACTAGCGAAATGCTCATGATGCTCTCAATTTTACCCGTGGGGCGATTCGCTGTTCTGCTCACTGCAGCACTATTATCGCTAAGTATTAAACCACTCTCGTTTAAGCCGTCGATCTTCACAGCAGGCTGACTTCCTGTTTCGGCGACTATCCTTCGTTGGCTTACCTCAAGCCTTCTGCCTAAAACAACATCTGCTGGTGGTACAACAAGGCCTACTACCTCTCTGATATAGGCGGCTTGAGTAGCTTGATTGCCATTTCGGTGTGCAAAGATGATACTTTTGTCATCTTGAGTTCTTAAAACTACCAGTTTACCTTCTTTGGTATTAAGACGCTCTTGGCTTAGCTTGACATTCGATTGCGTCACCACTTTATCTACTTCTGCGTCTGTTAGTGAGTTTACTGGAGCATTAGTTTGAACCACATATATGTGGTTGTTCACTGTATGGTCAGTAGGAATTCCACCGGCTGGCAGTTCTTGGACTGATACTTGCGCGGATTGGCGAAATACTTCGTTAAATTCTGGAGTTGTGGGATCGCCTTGGAAAGTAGCCTGGGCAGGCGATCTCCAGCTAGTTTCCAAGCCCGGATCAACGTAAACAGCTGCAATACGTCGGTTCATAACTTCTGGTGTTATTCCATTTCGAGTTAAGGCAGCTTGAACTGAGCTTACCGTTTCTCCAGCGACCGATTGATTGGTTGCTGGTGCATGCACTGCAGTCAAATCATGTGTGGAATTTTGTCTAGAACCTTGTGCGGAATAAAAGCCATCTGATTCCGAGTCAGGTTCTCTCTCGACCTGTGGTTGCCTAACATCAGATGGACGAGTATCAGGTCTGGAAACGGGATTATTCTCTATGGGCATATTTCTCTCCTGTTGAATTTTTATCATATCATTGTGTTCGAGTTTTTTGGTTATTAAACTGTCTAAATGGATTAAACTTCACTAAGTTAAACTATTTGTCTTTGGCCAAAGCGAGCGCTGCGCTTCTTGGGCAAGAGGCATGCCGGCGGGGCGCTCTGCTAAGCTCGGGCTGTCTACCCTTATGTGCCTAAAGACACGTTAGGAACGAGCGATTTTTTCTCGTTTTGCGCTTCGAAGAAGCATCAGATGATAGCCCAGGCTCAAGGCGAGCGCAGCGAGCCTTATGCCTGGGTAGAATATATCCCCCCCCCGTCATCATTTGCCCTGAAGGGGCAACACGATTTCAGTTTTTTTAGACGATTGTTATAGGCGCGGTTTGTATTGCGCCGCACTTACAGCGCTCCCAAACGAGGAGGGCACTGACCCAGGGTGGCGCTCGCTTTGCTCGCTCTACCCTGGGCTATATTCTTTATCTGCTTCGCAGAACTAAGATAGGCTGGGTTGTTATTTGCCTTTGAGCAGCACTAGCACTGCACCATCTCCGCCTAAGCGGGTTGGGACTTCCTGTACTTGTGCGACTAATTTGCTGTGAGCCAACAAGCTTCTAATTTCGTAACGTAATATGCCTTCGCCTTTGCCGTGGATTACTAGCAAACGTTTTTTATTTGTAGCCAAGCAACGTACCAAGCAAGCTTTAACGCGCGCTTCTGCTTGCTGTGTGGTTAAGCCGTGCAGATCGAGCTTAACATCGAAATCTGAAGGCCCCTTGCGGGGCTTGGCGGTTTTTGGTTTTTGAGGTTCGGGTTTGTAAACGACCGAAGATGGATCGTTTACCGCTTTTAGAAAAAGGTCCCGATCTTCTAAAGTAACCATTTCATACGATTACCATAAGATAGAGCCATGCCGAACATGGCGCCTACGCCGTAGGACCAGGGAGTATCCATTCGTTCTCCAATAGTAATTCCCGTCAACGCGGAAGCACTAAATCCCGCCACAATGGGTATCTCAATCTTTGCATCTGTTAGCCAAACGACGCCCATACGAAGAGGGGCGGGATTGTTTACAATAGGAAATAGTTTTCTTAAATTGGAGTCCACTCGGAAACTAAAATATCTCCAGTCATACTTGTAAGCTCCGCCTAATTCGAATCCAAACCCAAGAGATTGTTTTGTCGAATCTTGACTGAAATCATATCCAATTAAAGCACCAACTCTAAACAACTCATAGCCTAACCGAGGTTTAGGGGTAACACCTAAGAAAAGGCGCACGTCGTGCACACGTTTAGGCCAGTATTTTGGTTCAAGGTCAGTTAGTAATGCGTTCGGCCAGATTTGGGTTTCGTATGTTAATCGCCCAAGAGGTGATATAAAAACTTTTGTAGGTAAAAGAGCTTCCAACTCCATTTTTACTGAATCTTTTTGAGGTCGAATCGCACCGATCTCGTCCGCGGTTTGAGCAATCGCATTGTCTTTCTGCTGATCAGGATGATAGTATTTAACACTGCCAATTAAACCTAGCTCCAGTTTAGGCATTACGTAATAAAGACCTATTTTAGTATAGAGCAAGAAGTTGCGATAATTTTTATCCCAAAACCGGCTTTCGTCGAAAGCTAGCTTGGTGTTCGTTTTCGCGTCTTTCTGCCAAGCAGCTAAGTTACTATTGGTCGCGTTGAACTTAAATCCGAAATCCAGGTCGCTAACATCAAAGACCAAAACATTGCGATGTGGCCTAGCTTCAAGAGTCTTATTTTCATAAATAGCTGCTCGAACTAATTGGACCATGGTTGGCGAGCTTTGAAGAAGATTGTAACGATCATCTAAACTTGCGGAGCTTCTGTCCTCTCTCTTTCGTAGCTCGGTCAAGAACTTCATGGCGTCTTTATTACTCTCAGATAGCGCAGTTTGAACTGAGAGTGCCGGATTGCTCGACCCCGCAAAAATGCTTTCTCGAGCGATGAAATCGCTTAGTGCCGCTAAAACCTTTTCTGTAACCACAAGCTTGTAAGTCTCCGATTCGTTGACCCCTCTTTGAAGTGTGTTCGTTACAACCACGTCCAAATCAAATCGGTTTTTCTTAATCGCTTTAAGCACTTGGTTTACATAAGTGCCGCCGAGTTTGATTTCGATGGCGCGACCGGTTGGCGCGATTAGGCTTTCTGCGAGGCGGGCAGTCAATGCCGCATCTATTGGCGTTTTGGAGATACGTTTCTCCATAATTACGATTTCGGAGTTAGGGTAGACGTTGAGCAAGATATTGGACAACATCGAATCATAATCTTGGTCCGTCCATTTCTTCCGTGGCAGGACTAAGGTGTTGGTTGTGGGTTCAGTGTGTGATAGCCCGCCCACGATGGCGTGCCTTTCGATGAGTACACGCTTAATATGCCCAGGTGCGCTTTTCCATACTGAAATTTCTGTCACATCGGACGATGAGATCCGGACCAACGGGGCAACAGAACGCACGCCTTCACGTTCGTTTCCTTCCAGGACGATATCGTCCCTGGCTGGCAACGAACCACCACGTAACCATGATAGTGATAAAACCATGTCTAGGATTGGATATTCAATGGCTTTGAACGTAGACAGGCGATTCTCGCTCAAGGCAATTACTAAATCCTCTTGGTTAAACTTAATTCCTTCGATGGATGATCGAGTGGTTAAAGGTTTCAACTCGGGGTCTAAAAAGCCGCTGGCGAAATCAGAAATATCGCCTAGGGCTAAAAAGCGAACTTCGGTTTTACCAATCGCAACTCTACGAGAAACCGGAGGAGCGCCCTTACCCCTTAAAGCTGCAATGTAAGCGTTATTGGTTGGGATTTCAGATAAAGCACTGAGGTCATATCTTCCCATTGCTAAGACAGCTGGGTCTCTGGCTTGAAGCAATTCGTGCATCTCGTTCGCCATATCAATATTTTCGAAATCGCTGCGCGTGAGGGCATTGCCCAGGTCAACATAGCGAGCATTAGGACCGTCGCGTTCCAAAAGATTGTCTACCAATTCGAAAGTTTTTTGGGTGGATCTAAAATCCCTCGGAAAGAAGTAGTATTCTTCGCCGGAGCTATTTTTTCCTAGCGCGCCCCAAATCTTTCTAATTTCGCCTAAATCCCTGGGCCAATACACACCTTTTTGATTTAGCGAGAAATCGATCGCATAGACTAAGGCAGCGCCGACTTTTCGAACTTGGTAATGGGTCTTCTTGACCACCCCGCCCAATTCCCGGTTTAATGTGCCGGTATCGAAGTCAATAAAGTGTCCCGCTGCGCGTTTAATTCCGAAAAACTGTGAAGCATCGAGGCCCAAGAAGAAAGGCGATGATACATGCGATGCTGGTTCAATTAATTTTTTGAGATCGATAGGATCCGAAGAGAAATAGAGCGTGTCTCCGGATGCATAGGTTTCATATGCCGCGTCAGTAATCGTGAAGGGGCAGTTAGAGCCTAATCTAAACAGTGGTGAGTCATAGAACTGCTCTTGCCCTGTGTGATATCCATTCAAACCGCCGGTTACGACTAAACGAAAGTCCGGAGGCGGATTTGGCAGTAGACTAGCATTGGCTGCTACTGCGAGATTAACCAAAAAAAGACTACGATAAATTGATTTTTTCACCTGGTTCTTTACCCACTGCTCTCTTACGGCTTAATCGAATCTTGCCTTCTCGATCGATACTCAAGACAGCAACATTTACTTCGTCGCCTTCTTGCAAAATATCTGAAATCTGAGTGACGCGATTATCCGAAAGTTCTGAGATGTGGACCAGGCCTTCTGTTCCCGGGAACAGTTCAACGAAAGCACCAAAGTCCATCAGGCGCTTGACGAGGCCGCGATATACCGTGCCGACTTCGGCTTCCTTGGTAATATCTTCAATAATGCGCATAGCTTTTTTAAGGCTCTCAGAGCCAACCGCTGCAATGCGGACAATGCCATCATCGGTAATATCAACTTTAGCGCCGCTTTTGGCTACGATATCGCGAATTACGCGACCGCCTGGGCCAATGATATCTCTGATTTTGTCAGGATGAATGCGCATGGTGGTAATGCGAGGGGCGTGCTCAGAAAGATCAGGACGAGCTTCTGTCAGCGCCTTCTTCATTTCAGCTAAAATATGTAAACGGCCGGTGCGAGCTTGCTCTAGAGCATCTGTTAAGATTTCGCGAGATAGGCCATCAATCTTGATGTCCATTTGAATCGCCGTGACACCCTTTTCGGTGCCGCAGATCTTAAAGTCCATATCGCCGAGGTGGTCTTCATCGCCCAAGATATCGCTCAAGATGGCAACGCGGTCGTCTTCTTTAATAAGGCCCATGGCAATGCCAGCCACAGGTGCTTGAAGCTTGATACCGGCATCCCACATCGCCAAGGTCGCACCGCAAACGGAAGCCATCGAAGACGAGCCGTTTGATTCAGTGATTTCTGACACAATACGGATGGTGTAAGGGAAGTCATCGCCTTGCGAAGCCATTTTCTCTACAGCTCGCTCTGCCAAAGCGCCATGACCAATTTCTCGGCGTGAAGTGCCTCTCAAAGGCCTTGCTTCGCCCACAGAAAATGGCGGAAAGTTGTAATGCAGCATGAACTTACGAGTTGATTCGCCCAGTAGCGTATCCAATCGCTGTTCATCGTCTTGTGTGCCAAGCGTGACACTCACAATGGCTTGAGTTTCGCCGCGGGTAAACATGGCGGAGCCGTGTGCTCTAGGCAAGATACCGACTTCTGAGCAAATCGGTCTGATTTGATCGCCAGTTCTGCCGTCAATGCGTTTGCCTGAATCTAATACGCTCAAACGGACCAAACTTGCTTTAATATCTTCAAAGTATTCAGAAGCAAGGCCAGCTTCTTCTTCTTTGATTTTGCTTAATACTTTTTCTTTAATGGCAGCCGTCTTTTCATAACGTTCAGGCTTTTCCACAATTTTCAAAGCCTTATCGAGCTTCGCTGTAGTCACAGCTTTTTTGACGCGCCCAAATAAATCGTCGTTTTTTGTAGGCACCGCAAAGGCTTGCTTAGGCTGGCCCATTTGCTTACGCATGGCGACGCAAGCTTTGATAACTTTTTGTCCTTCTTTGTGTGCAAAAAACAAAGCGTCAATTAAATCTTTTTCTGAAACTTGGTCAGCCCCGCCTTCCACCATCACAATGGCGTCCGCAGACATCGAAACAAACATGTCGATGTCGCTTTTAGCTCTCACTGAAACCGTTGGGTTTGCAATAAACTTGCCGCCCACCCTAGCCACTCGAACACCTGCAATCGGACCCGACTGCAAAGCAAAGGGCAGGGGACTCACGTGAAGTGCCATAGAGGCACCGCACAAGGCCATCACATCTGTATCATGCTCACCATCATGGGACATGACCGTCGCGATGATCTGAACTTCGTTGAAAAATCCTTCAGGGAACAAGGGCCGAACAGAGCGGTCAACGATACGAGCGTTGAGGATTTCTGCGTCCCTTGGTTTGGTCTCACGTTTGAAGAAACCACCCGGGATTCTGCCTGCGGCATAAGCTTTTTCAATGTACTCACAAGTGAGCGGGAAAAAGTCGATGCCAGCACGGGGTTTAGAGGACGAGCATACCGTTACTAAAACGGCCGAATCGCCCCAACGAACCCAAACAGAACCAGCGGCCTGCTTGGCAATTTTGCCCACTTCGAAAGTCATGGGGACATCGCCAATATTGACGCTGAGGGTGTGGTGTTTCTTGCTGTTGTGATCCATAAATTATTTGCGCAATCCAAGCTCGCCAATCAATTTTTTGTAACGAGCAAAGCTCAGGCTGCTCAAGTATTTGATTAGACGGCGTCTTTGTGAAACCATTTTCAAAAGACCACGACGTGAGTGATGATCTTTTTCGTGTGTTTTAAAGTGTTCGGTTAAGTGGTTAATTCTGTCTGTCAGCAAAGCGACCTGAACTTCAGGAGAACCTGTATCGGAAGGATGCTGAGCAAATTGAGAAACGATGTCTTGTTTTGGACGTAATGTCATGTTTTTCACCTTTGTGAAGACACCCTGCTAGCAGCCAAAACGGCCACCCGGCGGGTCTTTCATGTTGATTCGCCTGCTTATCCCAGGGTTTTAAGAAGCTGTCAACGCCCGCTGGATGCGGTCTCTGATGCCGTCCCAGCTTCTATCTTCGGGCAGATATTCTATCCACAAGCGCTGATAGCCTGCTTGTTCAAATCTATAAAAGGCTGCGAATAGGTCTTTGGCGTAACTGGCAGGTGTATGACCTTGATGGCTTAAGATTGCACAGTCTTTTGGTGCGCTGGCGATTTGAACCGCGCTCGCCCACCGGATTTCGGGGATGATCGGTGCATAGTGCTTATCCAGTCTTCCGGGTGAGCCTTCACTGCTACTGGATAATTTGAATGTTAGCTCGGGCAATATGAGTGCGCCTTGTCTTAAGATGACCGGCGGTTCCATGGTAAAATCCACTACAGTAGATTCAAGCCCGAATTCGCAAGGCCCGCCATCTAAAACAGCACTGATTTTATCGCCTAAAGTTAAAAATACATGATCCGCAGTGGTGCTGCTTGGCCTCGTGGAAGCATTAGCACTAGGTGCAACCACCGGTGCGCCAACCAGACGCAAAAGCTCGCGCGCAACCGGGTGCGCCGGCACACGCACCGCGACTTTATCTAACCCAGCGGTCGCTAACAACGGCACGTGGTCGGCCTTGAAACCAACCAATGTCAAAGGCCCAGGCCAATATCCTCCCCCCTTTGAAAAAGGGGGGCCGGGGGGGATTTTAAACAGCTTAAGCGCCTCATCTGCACTAGCCACATGCTGAATCAGAGGGTTATACCCCGGCCTTCCTTTTGCATCGTAAACTTTTTGAATCGCCGCTTCGTTTAAGCCTAAGGCGCCCAAACCATAAACCGTTTCCGTCGGGAATGCGACCAACTCACCTTGAAGGATGAGGTCAGCGGCTTTTCGCACGTGATCTGGGTTATTGGCATCAAGCCTTTGACAAAGCATGGGCTTTCATAGCAGTCTTTTCGCGTGAACGGAATGATTCTAGCAGCAGGCCTAGGCACGCGCCTTCGGCCTTTGACCCTGACCACGCCTAAGCCATTGATAAAATTAAAGGGCAAGCCTTTGATTCAATACGCACTGGATTATATGGTGCAGGCCGGTGTTTCGAAAATAGCCATTAATACCCATTATTTGGCTGAGCAGATTCCTGAAGCTCTAGGAAATAACTATCAGGGCGTTCCATTACATTATTTATATGAACCCGAAATCTTAGGCACGGGAGGCGGTCTCAAGAATGCTTGCGACCAAGTCTTGGGTTTCGATGAAACGGTGTTTTTAATGAACAGTGATATTTTGGTTGATTTGGATGTAAAAGGTTTTTTAGATGCACATCAAAAGGCAGATCCAGATGTCAGCTTATTGTTAAAGACTGTAGATGACCCAGAATGGTTTGGCGCCATTGGAACCAACGAGCATGGTTACGTGAAAACGATGGTGAACTTTATCCCCTATTATGGGGAAGCGTTGTTAAAGCGTATGTTTTGCGGGACGCATCTAATTTCGCCGCAGGCTCTGCGCCGGCTGCCGAATATGAAGAGCTTTGGCATAATAGAAGATTTCTACGTGCCGCTCGTGAAGGCAGGCGCAGAGATTTTAGGCGTAGAGCAAGCAGGCGTGTATTCGGACCTTGGGACTATTGAAAGCCTAAACGCAGCCGAAAGGTAATTACCTCACTTGCCCGCTGCCTCTGATTAGCCATTTGTAGCTGGTTAGCGCTTTCAGCGCGAAGGGGCCTCTGGCGTGTAACTTTTGGGTGCTGATGCCAATCTCTGCGCCTAGGCCAAATTCACCGCCATCGGTGAAAGCGGTTGAAGCATTCACATAAACGGCAGCTGCATCGACCCGCTTTAGGAAAATCTCAGCGTTTCTTGGATCTTCGGTAACGATGGCTTCGCTATGTTTGGAACCGTATTGTTCAATATGCTCGAGCGCTTCTTCAATGCTCGCAACGATTTTAACAGACAGCTGCAGAGATAAAAATTCTTTGCCGTATTCTTCGGAGATAAGCAGGCCTTTTTGACGTAGCGGTTCTATTAATTGCGGCAGTTCATCCTGGCGGCTTTCATGGACCAACAGCGTATCCAAAGCGTTACACACGCTGACCCGTCTAGATTTCGCGTTGTCGATAATCGCACGGCCTTTTTCCAGATCGCCGTATTGATCAAAGTACACATGTACCACACCGGCCCCAGTCTCGATAACCGGCACTTCAGCATTTTGCCTGACATAGTCGATTAACTGCTGACTGCCCCTAGGGATGAGCACATCGACATAACCACGCGCCTTCAATAACTCAGCGCCCGCGGCCCTATCTGCTGGCAAGAGTGTGATCACCGAAGGCTCTACACCAAATTTTTCAAGTGCATTTTGGATTAGCTGTACGATAAAGGCATTGGAGTTTTGAGCTTCAGAGCCACCTTTTAAAATGCAGGCATTGGACGAGCGAAAACATAGGGCGAAGGCGTCTGCCGTAACATTCGGCCTGGACTCGTAAATCATACCGACAACACCTAAGGGAACGGTGATTTGCTGAATCGCCAGACCGGTGGGTCTGATCGATTCGTCTAATATGATGCCGCAAGGCGAATGCATCGAGGCGATGGCTTCTACAGCCGCAGCCATGGATTCGATGCGCTCCGCAGTAAGGAGCAGGCGGTCGTGGTTGGGATTTTCAGACGGAACAGCGCTTAAATCTTTGAGATTGGCCGCTATGAGCTCGCCTTGCCTCAGGCGCAGGTTTTCAGCAAAAGCCTGCAGGACGTGCTTATTGGTTTGGTCATCCAAAAGCGCGAGTTTGCGACTAGCTTGTTTCGCGTTGGCAAATATTGGGTTCATGGTGTGATTTCCGTACCAAGTCGTTCTTTTTCGGCAATCAGGCGAAGCAAGACGTTTGGTTCATCTGCGTTAGCGATATGCGTGTTGATGCCTAAGGCGGCTAGCTTACGTGCGGTAGTTAGCTTGCTTTGCATGCCGCCTCTGCCGTGCTGGCTTTTGCTGGCAGAAATTTCTGGCCAAGCTTCTCCAGTAGCTTGAAGATGCGCGATCACTTTGGCACTTGGGTTTGCAGGGTCTTGATCATAAACGCCGTTGACATTGGTCAGAATAACCAGGCAGTCGGCGTTAATTTTTTCGGCTACTAAACTGGCTAGCTCGTCGTTATCCGTGAACATCAGTTCGGTGATTGCCACCGTGTCGTTTTCATTAACAATAGGCAAAATATTTTGCTGAAGCAGCAACTCGCCAAATAAGTGCGTGATGTTTTCATTGTGCGTTTGTGTTTTGAAATCTTCTTTGGTCAGTAGGATTTGGGATGCCATCAGGCCATAGTGCTTCAGAATAAAATTATAGGTCTCGATTAACTTAGCTTGCCCTAGGCTTGCTAGAATCTGCTTTTTTACGACATCTGAAGACGAGCTGATCGGCAGGAGGCCAGTTCCAGAGGCAACGGCGCCTGAGGTCACCAGAACGACTGCAAAACCTGATTCTTTAAGAATCGCTATTTGCCTAATGAGCTCCGCCATTCGGTGAATGTTGAGCGTCCCTTTGGCATCTACAATGGTTTGGCTGCCAATTTTGATGACCACGCGTTTCATTGGGCTAACTCTTGTTCGCGCTTGATTGCTGCCGCGATGGCTAGTTTGACCTTGTCCACGAGGGGTGGCTGGTTCAGCACTTCGAGTGCCGCCAAAGTGATGCCGCCTTTGCTGCTGACTTGCTGGCGAAAATTTTCTGCGGATTGGTCGCTGTTTTGCAGAAGCAGGGCGCTCCCTAGAAGTGTTTGTTCTGCCAGTTGTTTGGCAGCGTCTTTACCGAAACCTAAATCAATCGCTGCTTGTTCTAAGCATTCAGTGAGCAAGAAGTAATAAGCAGGGCCTGAGCCACTGATGGGGGTTCCTGCCTCGAGCAAATGTTCACTGTCTAGCCAAAGGATTGAGCCAAGCGCTTTGCCCAGGTGATTGGCCATTTCTCTTTGTCTTGGCGTCGCGTGGTCGTTGGAAACAGCGAGTGACATGCTTTGCCCAAGCTTAGCGGCAAGGTTTGGCATGAGTCGGACGAATGCGGATTCGCCGCCTAGAATATTGCCTAACCATTTAAAAGAAATGCCTGACATGACCGACAGGTAAAGACATTCGGTCTTAAATTGCGTGTAATGCGCGACGATTGGGGCAGCCGTTTGCGGCTTGACGGCAAACACCACAAGGTCAGGTATGAAGTCTTCACGAACGCCTGAAAGCGCTGCAGCAAAATGCACATTTGAATATTCAGCGAATGCGGCAGGCGCCGTTAATGATGGCTGGATAACCCAAGCTTCTTGCAGAAAATCACACCGTGCCCAAGCTTTGAGCATGGCGCTGCCCATATTGCCGCATCCAACTTGAAGCAGTTTAATCGTGGTCATAATGTTGCCATGATTTCGGCCATCAACGTGACAGCGACCAAGGAAGTTAAATCGTTACTGTCATAGGGTGGTGATATTTCAACGAGATCTGCACCGACCAACTCTAAGTCGTTCATGGCGCGAATTAGCTGCATGGCTTGGAATGAGCTTAAGCCGCCGGGTACTGGTGTTCCGGTGCCAGGCGCAAAGGCCGGATCGAGGCAATCCACGTCAAAGCTTAAATAGACCGGGCCTTTTCCCAAGGCTCTAATCGCACTTTTGGCTGCGTCTAAACCGCTGAGCTGTATTTCGTCGCTGGTCACCATTTTGTAGCCAAAACTACGAACGGTATCCAAGTCATCTTCGCTAGAACAAGGGCCTCTAAGTCCAATTTGCAGGACGCGGTCCTTTTGGAACCAGCCACGTTCATGCCCCAAGCGCATAAAGGTGCCGTGATGGATGTCACAGTCCCAGGCTGCAGGGTAGGCGTCGGTGTGAGCGTCAAAATGAATGATTCCGATTGGCCCGTAATGATCGACAATTGCCTGGATGCTACCAATGCTGGTGGAGTGGTCTCCACCCACAATCATCGGAAAACATTTCTTCTGCAGTAGGTACGCGACGCGCTGCTGAATGCTCTCATGTGTTCGGGCGATATCTTGAGGAAAAACCTGCACATCGCCAGCATCTCCAACGATATGTTTTTTAAAAATATTGATGGCTTGCACAGGATTGTAGCCACGACCAAGGGAACTCATGCTGCGCACATGTTCAGGCGCAAAACGTGCGCCCGGACGGTAGGAAGTACCACCATCAAAGGGAATTCCGAGGATAGCGATGTTTGCTTCTTCAAAGTCCTTATCGGTGCTTAATATGGGCAGCCTGAAAAAGGTTTTGATGCCAGAGAACCGGGGAAACACACGGCCGTTGAGTGGAATCATGCCGCAAGATCTAGAATCGACATCGACGGTTGTCAAATAGGACGTTCGCCCGAGGCTTTTGACTCAGCATATGAACTACCTTTTTAAAAAGGAGCATCATCATGCGCACGATTTTACTTAGTTTATTGGTCACTTCTGCCTGCTTAGCCTTGGGCCCGGTGACAATTACTTCCCCTGTTGCTGTTGGAGACTGTGCTGCGGACGACATTCGAGTCGTTGAAGAAGCCGGCGAATATTACATCGCAGCCTATTTCCAAAACATGGATGCCATCGCTGAAACCAAAGTTCTCGATAAAAAGCGATGTACCATGAACTACAAGATTCAGTTGGCACCTGATTATAAGCTTGATGTATTTCAGTTTTCAGTGGATGGCGTATATCAACTCTCCGAGCATGGAACCGCACGCCTAACTGTGTCCCATCGCGTGGTAAATAACTCATCTGCCAGAACAACCAAGTTTTTCAGCGCCTCGCAAGGCGATGCTGCAATGGGCGATATTCATGATTATTCTGGCGCAATTTCGGCCGATCAGATTCCAGCTAGCTATAGCCATTGTGGCGCAAGCATTCCGCTCACCACTTCAATCTATGCAGAAGCTGTCAAGCCAGCCGCTGACCAAACTGGTTTAACACGGATTTCGCTAGATGAAGGTGTCTCCAGCCATTACACCAAACTTTGCAAGATTGTTGTCGATCCGTGCCAACGATAGCGAGTTTATTTCTTCTTACATTGGCCTGGTCTAATATTGCATTAGGCCAGGTTATTGTGGGACCTGGTTGTGAAGCTGGCTCGCAGGTCACGGTGCTGCCCGATGGCGTCATACAAGTTACTTTCGCCAAGTTGACCATTGTCCGTTGCCGCCTGCAGGTGACTGGCAAACAATTGCTTTCTGTGAGCGCCTTTGTGAACACAACTTTCGACGATGCTGGTGACCAAATTGGCGCAAAGCTGACAGTGGGTACTTTGAAATCGAAACAATCTACCTTTTGGTGGTCGCCTTACAGTACCGATCTTCATTCTGTGGAGCTAAAAGCCGCTGTCCCAAGTGATGTTAAAGATGCCTATATTTTAATACAAGTCATGCTGAATCATCGTTTGGATAAGGCCTCTCAAGTTGCCGCACAAATCGAAAAAATTCTCATTTATCCTCTCAAGGACCCGACATGATGTTTCGCTCATATTTATTTTGCGCACTCGCAACGAGCTGTCTTTTGCATGCTGGCATCGAGCCTTTGGAAGTGGTGGACCTGACCCAGTCGGCCGATTGCGGTGAGCTAAACCATGAAGTGAATGTGGACCCAAATGATTCAGCCATTCAGTGCCTCCGTGTGTATTTTAAAAGCTTCGCCATCGAAGCCTTGAACCTGCAAGCACCGCAGCGTAATTGCCACTTAACCGCTAAGATAAAAATCCCAGCGGGCGCGCAGTTTCAAGCCACGGAAGCAATCGCTGAGGGTGCCTACTTAATGGGACCGAGCAGTAAAGGCGGCATATCGCTAACCTATGAATTGCCGCAGGCCGGCGCCATTGGCAGCTGGATTGAAGCGTTTCGGCCAAACACCAAAGGCGATTTTAACTTTACCGCGAAGGTGAATTCTTCAAACTTCACTCAGTGCCAAACACAGGACACCGAAATCGTTCTTTCTTCTGATATTCACATGTTCATTGATTCCTTGGCAGCAGGCACTTCGCTCATTAGTTTAGACGAATCAGGCAAGCGCCTAAGCTGGAATTGGAAGTTAAAATCTTGCGACCCTGATTATTTCGGCGCTGCTGAGTTTCAGAGCTACTATAAAGCACCCGATGGCCGAACGTATCAAGCGCGCATCAAACTCGTTGGCTTAAAAGGCGAATATCAGTCAAGTGCTGGATTTACAGGCCAGCTAAACGATTTGAAAAGATCTGAAGGTGGCAAGCTGCTAGAAGGCGCATGGACGGCCAGTGGCGCCCGCGGTAATTTTCAATGGCGGATGATTGATACTAAAAGTGGCCGGTTTAATGGCTCTTGGACCGACACTTCTGGCCGAGCAGGGCAGTGGTGGGGTGAGTATTTATAACGACCAGTTGGGATTTGTCAGACTATTGAGCACATGGTCCCGCCAGCGGTCGCCAATCAAAAGGTAATCCGGCGAAAAGCCGTCTACGTGAAAGCCAAGCCGCTGCAAGACCTTGGCACTACGGTGATTGTCAGCAAGATGGTTGGCCATGACCCGATGCAGCTTCTTCTGCGTGAAAATGTATTCGATACCAGCCTGCAGCGCCTCGAACATTAAGCCTTTTCCCTCGCATTGTTTGGCGATCGAATAGCCCAAATAACAGGCCTGAAATGGGCCGCGAATAAAGTTGGTGAAATTAACAACGCCAATGATTTCGTCCGGATTCGATTTCGTAGCCATGAATAGGCGCACAGAGCGATCTGCTTCAAACTCTTCGATGCTGCGCTTTAAATTCTCTCGCCAAAATGACGCAGTGTAAAAATCGGATGGCAGTGGTGGATCTGTTGGTCTTAAATGCTCTTGCTGGGCGATAAAATATTTCAGTACCAACTCAGCTTGCTGTGGCTTTGGCAAAAATAATCTAAGGCGTTCAGTGGGCAGCTCGAGCATTCAGTCGACATAGCCAACTAAATGCAATCGGGCAAATATCCGAGGTTCTTTTGACGACTATGCCGTATTTTCGGTCCGGCAGGAGATTTTATGCGTTTAATGATCTTTAGTCTGTTGGTTACCACGATGGGATGGGCGATTAACCCAGTCGAAATTGTTAACGCGGCCTTGGTGGGTGATTGTGCTAACAACGAGCTGAAAATTGTCAAAGAAGGCGGCGAATATTTTATTGCAGCCTTTTTTCCGATACAGGCGGTAGCAGATGCTGAGCTTGTAGAAAAGAAAAGCTGCCGCGCCGTCTACCAAATCAAGTTTGCTGATGGCTTCAAGCAGGATGGGTTCGAGTTTCCGATTGATGGACATTATCAACTATCCGAACACGGCATTGCCAGACTGAATATTTCGCATCGTATCGCGAACAATACTTCTGCTCGCACAAACAAATACTTTAGTATTGCAAGAGGAGACCCGACGGAGGCGGACATTAAAGAATTATCTGGCACCATTGCACCTGAAGAACTCCCAGCAATTTATAGCAAGTGTGGTGCTGATATTTCTGCAACGATGTCTGTTTATGCCGCTGCGGTAAAACCTGTGATGGACCAAGCGCGGATTACGAGTATTGGCCTGAAGAAAAATAGCGCAGGTTATGTCAAGATTGGGAAAATCGGGGTTCGCCCTTGTGAAGGCTAGTGAAGATCTCATAATCTTTCTGGGGCCCTAGGACGATCACATGGCTCTCAAGTTGTCCTGGTTTTAACCTGTAGAACGCTTGATATCGGTCTTGACCACAAATGTGCAGACCTTCAGCTTCTAAATCGCCATTGAAACGTAAATCCAGATAGGACTGCCCATCCGAAAATCGTACAATGAGATTATGATCGGACTTAACTTCGAAGATATAGTTTTGCTCAACCTGGTAAGAAAAGCCACCGGATCTTAAACGCCCTTGTTCTTTGTATGTCAAAGTACCTTCAGCTAAAGGCGTGAAAGTCGCTTTACCTAACACCAGCCCCTTTTGGGACCCAACGATTCGCCTTTTAAGCCGCCATACACCTGACAACAGATCAAACAACATTATGCAGACCGCATGAATTCCCAATTCATTTCAGCAATTACGCGCGTGCTGATTTCTTTTGGACAAACAGCCTCACACTCTAGTGTATTGGTGCATGAGCCAAAGCCTTCGGCGTCCATTTGCATGATCATGGCCTGAGCACGTTGTTTGCGCTCTGGATCTCCTTGGGGCAAATGCGCCAGCTGCGATATTTTTGCGCCAACGAAAAGCATGGCGGAGGCATTTTTACATGCCGCAACACAAGCGCCGCAACCAATGCAAGCTGCCGCATCAAAGGCTTTATCGGCGTCATCTTTGTGCACCAAAATTGCATGAGCGTCTGGCGCGGATCCGGTATTGACGGAAATATAGCCGCCAGCTTGTTGGATGCGGTCGAAAGCGCTGCGGTCGACCACCAAATCTTTAATCGGAGGAAAGGCCCGCGCGCGCCAAGGCTCCAGTGTAATACTTTCACCGTCTGCGAAATGGCGCATGTGAAGTTGACAGGCCGTGGTGCCACGCTCTTTGCCGTGCGCAATGCCGTTGATTACCATGGAACAAGCGCCGCAGATGCCTTCCCGGCAATCGGATTCAAACGCGATGGGTTCTTTGCCGTCTGATATAAGCCGGTCGTTCACCACATCCAGCATTTCCAAAAGGGACATGTCTGGAGAAATCTGCGAGGCGTCATAATTAACAAAAGCACCTTTGGTGTTGGCATTTTTCTGACGCCACACCCGCAGCGTGTAGTTGCGAAGGCCACTCATTTGTAACTCCTCTGCGCCAGAGCGATGTTGTCGAAGGTCAGTTGTTCTTGATGCCGGATGGGGGTTTTACCTGTACCCTGATATTGCCAGGCCGCAACGTGACAGAAGTTTTCGTCATCCCGTTGAGCTTCGCCATCATCCGTTTGATACTCTTCCCTGAAATGGCCCCCGCAGCTCTCATTGCGCTCAAGCGCATCTCTGCAGAGCAGTTCACCGAACTCCAGAAAATCAGCTACTCGGGATGCTTTCTCTAAAACTGGATTGAAGTCTTTATCACTGCCAGGCACGCAGACATCTTTCCAAAACTGCTCGCGCAACAATGGAATATCCGTCAACGCCTTTTTGAGACTGCTTTCGGTGCGTCCCATACCGCAGTCGTTCCACATGATTTTGCCAAGCTCACGGTGGAAATAGTCCGGTGAATGCTTGCCCTGAATCGATTGCAGCCGGCTGATTCCTTTTTGAACTTCGCTTACAGCACCGGATGCATATGAGTCGCTTTCGGTCACGCTGCCAGGCTTTACTTGGTTTAAGTAACTCGCGACGGTGTTCGGCAGCACAAAATAGCCATCGGCTAGTCCTTGCATCAGTGCACTAGCGCCTAATCGATTCGCCCCATGGTCTGAAAAGTTTGCTTCACCCAGAACGAATAGCCCCGGCAGATTGCTCATGAGGCCATAATCCACCCATAGTCCGCCCATCGTGTAGTGAACCGCTGGGTAAATCCGCATTGGCGATTCATAGGGGTTATCGCCGGTGATTTTTGAATACATGTCGAACAAGTTGCCATAGCGCGCAGCAATGACGTCCTTGCCCAGTCGTGAAATCGAATTGCTGAAATCTAAATAAACGCCGCGACCCCCAGGGCCAACACCCAAGCCTTCGTCGCAAACTTGCTTTGCTGCTCGGGACGCAATGTCGCGAGGGCACAAGTTGCCGTAGCTCGGATATTTTCGCTCAAGATAGTAATCGCGCTCTGTCTCCGGGATTTGCGACGGTGTTCTGGTGTCATTTTGTTTAACCGGTACCCAAACGCGACCGTCATTTCGCAAAGACTCAGACATCAAAGTAAGTTTTGATTGATGGTCTCCCGACTGAGGTATGCAGGTCGGATGGATTTGCGTGTAACAAGGGTTCGCAAAGAGCGCGCCTTTTTTATAAGCACGGTAAGTTGCCGTCACGTTACATCCGATGGCATTGGTCGATAAATAAAACACCGGCCCATAGCCGCCGGTAGCTAAAACAACCGCGTCTGCCATGTGCGCGCTCAGCTCACCGGTCACTAGATTGCGAGTCACGATGCCTTTGGCTTGTCCGTCAACGACGATCAAATCCTGCATTTCCGTTCGCGTGTGGCTTTTGACCGTACCGGCCGCAATTTGCCGATTCAAAGCTCCATAGGCACCGAGCAATAATTGCTGTCCTGTTTGACCTCTGGCGTAGAAAGTTCTGGAAACCAGCGAGCCACCAAAAGATCGATTGTCGAGCAAACCGCCGTACTCACGTGCAAATGGCACGCCTTGCGCTACGCATTGATCGATAATTTTGACGCTCAGTTCAGCAAGACGATAGACGTTCGCTTCCCGTGCTCTAAAATCGCCGCCTTTAATCGTGTCGTAAAAAAGGCGATAAACGCTGTCGCCATCGTTTCTATAGTTTTTGGCAGCGTTTATGCCGCCTTGAGCTGCAATGCTATGCGCACGCCTCGGGCTATCTTGATAGCAAAAGGTCGACACACGAAAACCAAGTTCGCCAAGGCTGGCGGCTGCTGAAGCGCCAGCAAGTCCGGTCCCTACAACAATGATATGATACCTGCGCTTATTGGCTGGATTGATGGGCTTTGAGTGGTCAATATAACTAGCCCATTTATCCACCAGGGGACCGTCTGGAATGTTGGCGTTAAACATGAACCACCCCTAACCAAATCGATAGCGGAATTGAAATATAAGCAAGGCCGATCAAAACCGCCAGCACTTTGCCGCCGCATCGAATGGCCAAAGCATGCCAGCGCGTCAGACTCAAAGTTTGCGCCGCACTCGAAAATCCATGACTTAGATGTAAAATTAAGCAACCTTGGCACAAAACATACAGCATCGTAATTAAGCTATTTTGAAAGCTCAGCACTGTCAGCGAATACAAATCGAGTTCCGCATATTCGGGAAACACCCAACGCCAGGTCAAATGCGCCAGATGAAACATCAAAAAGCCAAGTAGCACCAAGCCGCCATACAGCATCGTTCGAGATGCCATCGAAGCTCTGACAGACCGCTTCTGTTCATACCGAACGGGCCTAGCAGCTTTATTCTTCAAGGCCAAATAGATGGAAGTAAAAATATGCACCACAAAAGCCGCAATCAGCCCAATACGCGCGGTCCATAGCAAAATGGGGTAGTGCCTTAAAGCGTCTGGGTAGGCATTAAAAACCTCGGCACCGTAAAAAATCTGCAGATTGCCCAGCAAATGCACAATGATAAAGCCGATCAGCATTAGGCCAGAGACCGCCATGGCGATCTTGGCACTAATGGAGGCCATTCACTTCATCCACAGTTTTTCGCACCGATGCTGTGGAGCGCAGGAACGCTTCCTTTTCTTCAGCTTGCAAGTTTAATTGAATCACGCGTTCAATCCCCTTTGCGCCGATAACAACTGGAACCCCGGAGAATAGTCCATCCACGCCATATTCCCCCTCTAAATAGGCTGCACACGGCAATAGGCGTTTTTGATTATGCAAAAAGCTTTCGGCCATTTCAATGGCTGCAAGCGCAGGCGTGAAAAAAGCAGATCCATTACCCAAGAGCTGTACGATTTCGCCGCCACCCTTACGGGTTCTGTCGATCATGGCGTCTAGCTTTTCCTGCTTCAAAATGCCCATGCTGACGAGTTCAGGAAGCGGAATGCCGCCGGCATTGGAAAAGCGAGCGAGCGGCACCATATCATCGCCGTGGCCACCCAGCACGAAGGCCTGAATATCTTCACGACTAATGCCCAGCTCTTCAGAAAGAAACATTCTAAACCGCGTGGAGTCCAAAACGCCAGCCATGCCAACCACGTGTGATTTGGGCAAGCCGCTGGCCTTGTAAAAAGCGTAAACCATGGCGTCTAACGGATTGGTGACCACCACGCAAAAAGCTTTGGGTGCGTATTCACGTACACCAGCCGCGACTTGGTGGATAACTTCAAGATTTTTGCCCAAAAGATCTTCACGACTCATGCCAGGCTTGCGCGGAAATCCGGCCGTAATAATGCAAACGTCTGCGCCGGCGATATCTGCGTAGGAGTCGGTGCCGGTAAGCTTGCAATCGTTATCAAGCAGTGCACCCATTTGGCCAAGATCCAGCGCCTTGCCTTTCGCCGTGCCACCGAAGACGTCAAAGAGAACAACGTCTCCGAGTTGTCGTTGCATGGCCAAAAGAGCGAGAGTTCCGCCGATATTACCGGCGCCGATCAGTGCGATTTTTCGTCGAGACATGCCACTGCCTAGAGCATAATGGCGCTTTGGTGGCAAGTGGGCTGGTTAGAGGAGTTCTCTGGCTGCGACGTATGAGCTGACGATATGCCCCCAAAAATCGATGGCAGAAAATGGTGCTAGCACAACGCCGAGCTTACTTGCGCCCCGCTGCCTAACTAAGCAATATTGGGCATAGGCACCAAATAGGTTAAATCCAAATGAAGCCGTGGAAAGAAGAAGTGGGGGCGCGTTTTCTTCAACAATATGCCAGCCGCCTTCAACCAGGTTTGATGAGTGACCTACTACTTCGACTGCGTGGTAAAATTTGCCAGCATGTTTTCCGCAACAAGTGGTGTGGCCGCCCATAAGACCGTTGATATGATTCGCGATTTCCATTCCGTTCCAAATTACAGAGCCCAAAGTTACTGCTTGTTCCGCGGTATGATTTCCTCGGTGAGCGTGCGAATAGTTACAAACTAGTAGAGCAGTTAATAGCAGTATTTTCATTTGAGAATGAGAATCATTCTCAATAAGAGTTGTCAACGGCGTCGTTTTACCCTCTCCATTTCATGGAGAGGGAGATTTTGACTCGTCAAAATCGGGAGAGGATTCACCGTGCGGGATCTGGACCTCTCCCGTTTTTAGCAAGCTAAAAACTCCCTCTCCTGCTCAGCAGGAGAGGGTAATCTACACCGAGGTTAAGAGTGAGTAGTAAATGCCTAGTGCGATGCCCACTAAGCTCACCAGAAAGCCTGCGATCATCCATTGGCCCCATTGGTTTTCGGAGATATCCTCGCTGGGTTCTTCTCTCCTAAATTGCTGCTCATGGCGATAAAACTCTAACGCTTGTCGCAGTTCAGCCGTGTCCGTATATCGAATCGTGGGATCTTGTCTGATGGCTCTTTGAACGATGCCCGCCAATTCAGGTTGATGGATGGTCTCAGAGAAATTCTTCAGTTGATGCGCCATGGTATTTTCGGGGGAGGTGCCTTTGAAGAGTTTGTGACCGGTCCACATAAAAGCCAGCAAAGCGCCTAAGCTATAGATATCCGCTTTAATGGTTGGCTTTTGGCCTAAAATAATTTCAGGGGCCACATAACCAGCAGTGCCGCGGAATTGCCCTTTTGAAGCGATAATGCCAAAATCGATGATTTTCGGCTCACCGGCTACCACCAAGATGTTGCCGGGCTTGAGATCCAAATGCATCACACCTGCTGTATGCATGGCAGATAGGCCGGCTAAGATTTTTTCGATATAAGGCATGCTGTCTTCAAAGCCTATCCCCTGTTCTGGCGGAATCAAATCATGCAGTGGAATGCCGTCCAAATACTCCATGGCGTAAAAGACATTATTTTCGTCATCCAACCCCACGTCCAAAATACGAACCACATTGGGATGACTAATGCCTTGCAAAATTTTTGCGTTTTTGAGGAGCTGCTCTCTTTCGGCATCGCTTGGGCTGGAAAACAGTTTTAGGGCGACCTTTGTGCCGGTTGTTTTGTCGGTGGCTAAAAAAACTCCCGATTGGTCAACTTTACCTAGCGCTTTTTTTACCTCATATTTGTCCATATGATAAATATATCATATGTCATTTTTGTTTTGCATGCGGATGTGATTTGTCGTACATTTTCATTAAATAATCCAGGTTTACTTGAGTGTATCGTTGTGTGGTGGAAATCGAGGCGTGACCGAGCATTTCTTGAATCGCTCGAAGATCCGCGCCGCTTTCCAGTAAATGAGTAGCGAAAGCATGCCTGAAGCGGTGAGGGTGCATGCTGCCAGTAATGCCCGCCTTTTTTCCATAATCACCTACCATGCGCCTCACCACTCGCACATCGATTTGTTTTCCGCGACTGCCCCTGAAAACCGGGCTCTCTGGCTCTGTATTTGGCAGGGTCCGGATAAGCTTTTCCAAAGCCTCTTTGCATTGGTCATGAAAAGGCACCAAACGCTCTTTTTGCCCTTTGCCCATGACGCGAACAATTTGCGCACTTAAATCAACTTGCTTGATTTTGAGCGAAACCAGCTCCGAAATACGGATGCCGGTCGCATAAAGCAGCTCAATCAGGGCCTTGTCTCTAATGTCATCCGGCTCGCAAAGGGCGAACGCTTCGTCCACCGACAGGCTTTTAGGCAGCGGCTTAGGCAGTTTAGGGTTATCGATCAAATCCGCCGGCGATGTTTCTAGGTGGCTTTCTTGCACGCACCACCTTAAGAATGAGCGAATGGCGCTGAGCTTTCGAGCCATTGAACTGGTTTGATGATCTTTTTTTAAATGCGCTAAAAACTGACGGATATGCCTGTGGTTAATGCTCGAAATCTCAGCATTTGGGAAATAGGCCTGAAATTGCGAAAGGTCGTTTAAATACGCGTCATGCGTATGCACAGACATATGCCTGATTTTCTGCTGATATTCTAAAAACTGTTGGATTAACGGAAGCATAGCTGCACCACGGTTTCGACATGTGTGGTCTGCGGAAACAAGTCATAAGGCTGGCATTTGACGATCTGGTAACCCGCTTCGCACAATATTTTTAAGTCGCGCGCTAGGGTTGCTGGCATACAAGAAGTATAAAACACATGCTTGGCTGGCCGCTCACATAAAGCTTCAACGACTTCACGATGAAGCCCAGTGCGCGGTGGATTTATCAGCACAATGTCCGGCTGCTCACGTTTTAAAGTACTAGCGCAAACTTTGGCAACATCTGCAATTTGCCAATCGATATTCTCTGGATGGTGTTTTTTAGCCCAGGCAATGGCTTTAGCGTTGAGTTCAACGGCAGTCACTTTGCCAAACTCAGCCAATCGGGCAGTCAAGATGCCGGTGCCGCAATATAAATCTAATAGTCGCATGCTCGTGTTTTCAGAGCAGAGCTGTTCAACCGCCGCTTCGATATCGCGATAAAGCTTTTCGCTTTGTTCTGGATGAGCTTGAACGAAGATATCATCGTCCATGTCCAGGCTCGCGCCCGAAAAAATCTCACAATGCGTGATTTCCACCAGGCTATGGCCATCTACCCCGATAAAACCAGTCTTACCGTTTCTTTCATGCAGCCTAATGCGCCTGCGATAGGCCCATTGCTTATCTGTACCGATAATCGGCTCAATTTGAACATCCGAAAGCTTGCCAATGCGCGTAAAGGCGTCTTGAACGAACTGTTGCTTAATCTTCAGTTGCAGCTCATAGCTCGCATGTTGCAACTGACAGCCACCACAACGGCCGTAATACTCGCACTTAGGCTGAATGCGCTGAGGATGCTCAGTGAGAACTTGAATCAGGCGCCCAAATGCATGCGTCTTTTTTGCCTGTGTAATTTCAAATTCAACCAGCTCTCCCGGTAAGACAAAGGGCGTAAAGACGACTTTGCCTTCATCTCGAATGACACCATCCCCGCCAAAAGCGATATTGCTTACAGTTCCTTTTTTAAGTGTCATTTTCTAGTAGCTCTTCCAAAATGTATTTAGATTTCAATGGGAATTTATCTAAAGGATAGTAGTTGGCAATAATTTCATACGCTTTCGAAACGGTTTCGATACCCATATGTTTTAATAAATATCGAATATCGTCAATATCGTGAAATTCATCCCCGATGCGGGTGGCCAGGCATTTCATTGCCAGCATGTATTCTGCGGTAGCGGTCATCACCCTGAGGTGACTAAGCTCCAAATAATCAGAAAAATCTCCTTGAGGACTTAAAAAGCCTTTAACACCATCATTGAGCCAATGAGGGTCCAAGTTGCGATCGAATGCCACACGTTTTGCGGCTTCTCTAAGCGAAGTTGTAGGTGCGAAAAATGCATCGACATCTTGGGTCGCTTCCCGAGCGTCGAATACCAGACACATCACTGCGCCACCTACCAGGTTGAGTTCCCCACTTAAATTCAGGCGGCTCATTTCATTGTTTATCGCTGCGAAAAGCTCGTGGATTTGTGTTTTGTTAAGTTGACTCATATTCGGCCACCGATGCTCGTATCGATAAATATGTTGCGCGCCTTAAACGGTGGCGGTGATACCTTCAGCAGGTATAAACGCAAGCCTTTAAGGTCTGTGCCAAAGTAGGGTTCTTTATCAGGCTCAATATTTTTCAACCATTTAGGCGTTGGTAGATTTTTTTGGTGCGCACTCAACTCAAGCATCGCAGCAACATAGTTAGATAGTTGAGCTGGCAACAGCGTTTTCCAGGGCTTCAGAAATATGCGTCCCAACTCTTCTGGGCTCAGCGCATTGAGATAGTCAGCTAAATCAGCCAGCGCATACTTGCGATTGTGAGAGGCAAGCCGCCCTAGTTTTGCTTCGAATTGCAGCGCTGGATCTTTGAAAAGTTTAGCCAGAACATAGCTAGACAGGTCCATTTGGCTGTCCTGGGCCGATTTTTTGAGTGCAGCTTTTTGAGCCTCGGAAATTCTGATTTGAAGCTGTGAATCCTTCATATATGCATTTTGCGCCGAGATATCATAAATGTCAATACATTGTATTGACATCCGGATGGGTTGAAATCGCCGGACCGATCCTCTAGCTGCTTTCGTATGAGAATCGTACTACTGCTCAGCTTTGGTGTTTCACTTTGGGCGCAAACTCAGTCTCCGCAGTGTCAGCCCATTGAGTTTGGATCAGATTACACTTTAGATGAAGGACTTACGGGAGATGCTTCCCAAAACTCGTTTAGTTTGTCGAACACTGAAATAACGATTAAGCCAGGGTGTGCTGCTGCGGGCGGTTATATTGACCTTTATCATCAAAATACCGTTGCGACCTTTACCAATGAAAGACCTGGACCAGGTTTTGATAGCTTAGCAATTTTAAGCGCCTGTACGGGCCGGATGCTTTTTGGCGTGGTCAGCAAAGAGCTGGGCTTTAATATTGTTAATCCGGGCGGCAGTTGCATGGCGAAAGTACTGCCCGCTGACAATTTGGCTAACCAAGTGGTTTTGAGGAATTGCTCAAGCGGGGATGTGTTGGCATTCGCCAATAAGACCTTCGTTAGTGAGACCAATGCGCAATGGGACGTTTCCATCAGGAGCACTGGCGTTGCCGCACAGGCTATTCCGTACCTGTTAGCTATGAAAGATAACGGAGGCTTTTCTTGCGCCAATGGTGTTCCTCGCCCTGTAGCAGCCGATGCAAACTGGCCTAAGAGCGCCATTATTGTCGCGACGGTCAGCGCTTGCACTATCGTGTTTGGCATTGCCGGTTTTGTGCTGTATAAACGTTACAATTGGGGAAGGTATCAAGCCTTGGCTCGAAAACTGGACAGTTAGATAACGGAATTTACTTGCGATTTTATAGAAATTTGATCATGGTTAAGATATGTTCATATTAGTATTGGCAGCAGCTCTTTTAGGGCAGGTGGACCATATTCACCTGAAAGGCCTGCAATTTCAGGTGGAATCTTCGCAAAAAGTGAAGATTTCACAGAAAACAGTGAATAAGCGCGTCGTTTTCGATATTAAACCAGCAAAATTGGGCAAAAAAGCGCCTAAGGCATTGGTTTCACAAAATAAAAATATTGGTAAAATTCGCATTGCTCAAGCAGGCAAAGATATTGTCAGGGTGACCGCTGAGCTCAAAGGCAAAGTTAAGTTGTCCATGAAACAGGTGCCAGCTGAAAAACCCAAATTGTTGGCGAAGGCCGCAAAAGGCGCAAAGAAGCTTACGCTTCCGCCTGCTTTGCTCGCTGACCAAGAGCAGCTCAGTGAAGCTGATGAAGATATCATTAATGATGTTTTGGATGAACAACCTGCCGCAGTGGCCACAGACGGCGATTCCAAAAGTTTAATCATTGTGCTCGATCCCGGGCACGGCGGCGATGATCCCGGCGCGATTGGAAAGGGCGGTCTGCGCGAGAAAGACGTGACGTTGGCTGTATCAAAACGAGTCAAAAAGATGATTGAACGCGATATACCAAGAGCAAAAGTCTACATGACGCGAGATGTGGATAAGACACTAACTTTGCCGAGCCGCACCGATTTCGCCAATCGCATGAAGGCGGATTTGTTTATCTCTATCCATGTGAATGCTTCGCTGAATCGCAAGACCCAAGGGGTTGAAACCTATTACCTGAACATCGCGCATGACCGCTATGCCTTAAGATTGGCAGCTCGCGAAAATGCCATGAGCGAAACAGAGACGTCCAATCTAGAGTTCATCTTGGCTGATTTGGCGATGAAATCTAGCGTGAGCGATAGTGTCCGTTTGGGTAATATCGTGCAAGACGCTTTGTGTGGCAATTTGCGAAACCAGTGGGATGACATTCGTAATTTGGGTCTCAAGCACGCCATGTTCTATGTGCTGATGGGCGCTAAAATGCCGGCCATATTGGTGGAGACTTCTTTTATCTCGAATAAAACGGACGAAAAGCGTTTGAAAAGTACTGACTATCAAAGCGCATTGGCTGAAGGTATTGTAAAGGGCATACATAGATACTCTGAAGATCGGGTTGCTATTAGGTAGTTAATGCCCTAGGTTCACCGATTTTAGTAATGAAGTATTTGTCATTTGTTGTTTTTTCTTGTTTGAGTTTTGCAAACCTCTTATTTGCGGCATGTCCCGATGTTGATCTGGGAAAAAAATATAATTTAACTCTCCACGATGATGGTTTGTCCGTTCTGAACGGCTCTTGGCAAGTGAATTTCGATTGTTTGCATAATATGAGTGGCAGATTTACGGAGAGACTTAATGGTAAGATTACGTCAGGCACCGATCTCATACAAAATCAGAGTTTGAAAGATCTGAATGTGGTTGATGTTTGCAATGTAAGGATTTTGTTTTCGTTGGTTAATGAACCGAACGGGTTTAGGCTGCAGCAAGCAAATGGGACTTGTTTGGCTAAAGTCGCTTTCTCAGACGCAGACGGTTCAGAGGTGATATTGCGCAATTGCGCAGCACAGCCGTTGGCTCGAGTTTTGCAGCCATCCACATCTGAAAATATCAACGTTCAGATTTTGAACGCGAGCGTTATGCCGCAACTTGTTCCCTATACCTTGGCTTTTCTCCATATGCATCGATTTAGGTGTCCAGCGCTCGATATACCTGCCGAATCTGGGATTTCTACAAAAGACGTATTAGCTATTGTTGCAGCAGTCATTTTGATTGGCAGTTTTTTGGTCAGTAGCGCGTTTGTTTGTCATTCTTATAGCGCGAAAAATGGGGAATGCTAGATTTAGGCTGACATGAATTGGAAAGATGCCATAGAAGGATTTTTAAACTACGCTCAGGTTGAAAAAGCCTTGAGCTTAAACAGTTTGGAATCCTATCGGCGAGATTTAAGTAAGCTGGCAGCTTATGCACTCTCGCAAAATCTCACGGTTGAGAACTTTAGCAAAGAAGATCTGACAAGGTACCAGCTGAGCGCATTATCGTTAGGTCTTAATGCCAGGAGTCAAAATCGGCATCTATCTTCTATGCGTCAATTTTTTCGCTTTTGGATGCGCGAAGGCGTATTAAAGCAAAATCCTGCCGCGGATGTAAGAAGGCCGAAAATGCCTTCAAAGTTGCCAGAATTTCTAAGTTTGGCTGAAGTAGATCGGCTTTTGCAGGCGGCGACCGAACACCCCAGAGACTATGCGATGCTATGCACGTTGTACGCTACGGGCCTTCGAGTATCTGAACTGATTGGCTTGCGCATGGATAATCTCGATTTATCCAGGGGTTTTTTGCGAGTGACTGGGAAGGGCAATAAAGAACGGCTGATTCCCCTGGGAGAAAAGGCGTTGGGCGCTTTAGAAAGCTATATTCCAGGTTCAGCCTGCGCGCCTGACCTCTTTCCCATGAGCCGGCAAGGATTTTGGAAACTAATTAAGCGTTACGCCAAAAAGGCTGGGATCTCAAAATCCATTTATCCACACCAACTTAGGCACAGCTTTGCCACCCATTTGGTTGAAAGAGGGGCGGATTTGAGGGGGGTTCAAGCGCTGCTGGGGCATGCGGACTTGTCAACCACCGAAATTTATATGCATATCAATCAAGAGCGGCTGCATCAGCTGTATGATAAACACCACCCAAGGGCTTAAAATGGACAATTTGAGATTGAATTTGGTGATGACACTCGGCGGACTGATTGTGGCGATCAGTGTGCACGAATTTGCTCACGTGGCCATGGCGAGGTTTTTGGGTGATAAAACGGGCGAGCAGATGGGCCGATTTACTTTAAACCCCATGAGCCATGTCGATCCGATCTGGACCGTGGCGTTGCCTGCTGTTCTCATTATTGCGTCTTCAGTCTCGTCAGGCGGCATGCCGATCTTTGCGGCCGGCAAACCGTCTCCGTATAATCCGAATTTCTTGAAGCGTAAGTTTTTTGGGAAGCCTTTGCGCGTTCGCACCGCTGAAGCTTTGGTCGCGATGGCGGGCCCCGTTTCTAATTTGATCATGGCCTTTTTACTTTTAGGCGTACTGAAATATAGCGGCCTCGCATTGATGGGGCTGTTGCAACCATTTATCGTAATTAATGTATCTTTATTTGTATTTAATCTAATCCCCGTCCCGCCGCTGGATGGCACCAAAGTTCTGCTGGCTATTTTACCTAGGCATTTGGCAGACAAGTATGAAGGTTTTGCGCCGCAGTTGTCTTGGATGCTGCTCATTGTGATACTGTTCGGAGGTGGAGCGGTCGTGGGCTTGGGCGTGAGGACCATCCTCATAGGAATGTCATGGTTGCTGATGTAACATCTACCATCGAACTGGGCGATGAGCGTTGCCTCATTCATGCATCTGGCCGTTTTACCAACGAAGACGCCAAGGACTACGCACCAAATCCAGAATCAGAACAACTGCACGTGGAGGTGCCTTTTTTTGAAGGGCCCCTCGATCTATTATTGCATTTGATCCAAAAGCATTCGCTCGATATTTTTGATATCCCGATTGTCTTGATTACCGAGAAATATCTCGAAGAAATTCAAAACTTGGACCTTGATCTGGCGGGCGAATTCTTACTGATGGCTGCCAGTTTGCTCCAAATTAAAAGCAAAATGCTTCTGCCCAAAGAAGAGCAACCTGCTGACGAGGAAGAAGATGGCGTTGATCCGAGAGCCGAGTTGGTTCGAAGGCTATTGGAATACCAGCGCTTCAAGGACGTTGCCGGCCAGCTCGGCAGCCGCGATTATTTGGGCTTCAATATTTTCGGTCGCATCTATGAAGAACCGGATATTGGCCCCGAAGAAGATCGTTTGGTGGCGCCAGTACCAGCTTTTGAACTGATCGAAAACTTCGCTCGCATCTTAGAGTCGATGCAACCTAGAACAGGTCACACGGTTTCGTTTGAGCCGGTAAGCCTTAGGGCGCGCCTTACAGAAATGATCGAGTTTAGCCGTCTCAAACTAACTTATTTATTCAAAGACGCTTTAGGTTTCTTCGGCGCGAAGACCAAATCCGACTTAATTATTACTTTCCTAGCCGTTTTAGAAATGGCGCGGCTTAAATTGGTTCACATCAAGCAAGAACCGGGATCCTCCGAGATTCACTTAACCGCTTTAGACAACGAATTTGACGGAGATATTCATGCTATCGACCTTTAATCTAGAGCACGCGCTGGAGGCGATTATTTTTGCCTCACCCGAGCCCATCTCTCTCACCCAGATCGTATCGGTGTTTGAAAACCAGGGTTATGAATACACCCGCGAAGAAATCGGCCAAGCTTTGCTTGAGCTTAAAATACGTGAAACCGGCATCTCGATCCAGGAAGCTGCAGGCGGCTACGTTTTCAGAACCGTGCCCACGTACGGAGGCCTGGTCCGGGCACTTCTACAAGAAAAGCCGCAAAAACTTTCAGCATCTCAGTTAGAAATCCTATCAATTATTGCCTACAGACAGCCAGTAACTCGCCAAGAGATCGAAGACATTCGGGGCGTAGATTGCTCTTCCGCGCTGAAGCGCCTCTTGAACCTAAAACTCGTCAAAATCATGGGCAAATCCCAAGGCATGGGCCGCCCACTTCTTTATGGAACCTCGAAAGAATTCTTAGAATTTTTCGGTTTCAACTCTTTGCATGAGCTCCCATCCCTCAAAGAGTACCAAGACCTAAATAAGGAAAAACCTGAGCCAGTGACCGCTGAAGAAGGCGAAGAAATTTTACTTAAAGACCTGTTCGCTGAAAAAGAATACTCAACCGCTGAGCATGAACGCCAAAATCAAGAGGCCTTAGAAGCTCTGGATAAGGCTTTGGGTGTGTTAAGCCAGACTGAAAAACAGATGGCCCAACCTTGAGGGAACAGTCTCGCTTTCTTTGGCATTAACTACAGGGTTTTACTTGCGGGAATTTTGTAGGTATTTGGGTATTTCAATTTTAAACGTTTTATGCGTTATTTAATCATGCTAAAATATCTTTTTTTAACGCTTATTGTAAGTTTTTCGATGACGTTTGCTCAAAGCGGAGGTTCGCGCAATCCTTATGCTGCTCAGCCGGTGCCTTGGCGTAGTAAAACCCAGAAAGCAAACAGCTCCTCTAGCATTGAAGGAGATTCTGCGGCGCAAGCTAGACAAGAAAAAGGGCACTGGATATTAAACGTCGCTTTATCTATGTATTCTGGGGAACAGCAATTTGAAGCAGAGAACTGTGAAAATGAAAGTCAGGTGATTGTACCTTGGACAGTTAAGTTAGAAAAAGATGAGCTTAACGGTTTGGGACTCGGCAAAGTCGTGCGTTGTACCTTCGTGCTTGCCCGCCCTAATCTGCCAATAGCTAGGCCCGCAAGCGACGAAGATATCGAAGAGTATGAAGTTAAGAAGAATAGAGCAAAATACTTTTTTAATCATGCTAAAATTGAAGATTTCATTCGTACTTGTATTGACAGCGACGGAAATTTAAATGAACGACTCTATGAACTTCATTTTAGAACACCTAATCATAAATTATTAGATAAGATCCGGTCAATAGGAGGAGGAAGGCCCAACAGGAAAGAGTTTAGGCTAGCTTATGGCCAGCTTAAGAGACTTAAGCTTTGGGAAGTTGACGTGTTATTAGGCCTCAATAATCATAATCATCTGACAATCTGCTATGTCTCTACGCATGCTGAAGAGCTTTTTTATGTGCAGGTTGCAAGACTGCTGCGTATTAATTTGCTTACCGGTGTCCACATTAAGACTGTGCCTGAATCAACAAGCACCTTTGGTTCGACGCCACAAGTTCGTTAGGCAACGCTCGCGTTCCCCAAAGGTATTGCAAAAGGCCCTCAATCGTTACAATCTAGCGATACTGTGCTTTGGACAACGCCTTGGGTGTATTGAGCCAGACCGAAAAAGAACTCAATTCGTCATCTCCAAGTTGAACGGGCACACTCCATAGCCATAACCTTATAACGCGGCGGCTGACGGCCAGTCCCTTGCATCAGGTTAACCTGCATCTTGAATTTGTCTAAGGCACCTTTAGGAATTTTAAAATTAATACTGTAATAGAATAAATAGACGTCTGGCGGGTTGTAGCCGTTTACGGTAATCTCTTCTTCTCCCTCTGGCGTAACTTCTGTGTATATTCTCCCATTGGTCACGGTCAGCCCTTCTGAGCATAGCTCAACCTGTGAATCGGAGATCAGCATGTGCGCGCCACCTTGTCCTTTGCACTCGATTTTGCTGAGGCTGAATGCGTAAGAGCCGATGCCTAAACATAAAGCAAATAAAGCGAATTTCATAAGTTTAACTCCCTACGGAGCATATTCTTAACCGGCATAATTTGGACTTTTTGTCTTGCGAAACGGAAGCAATTATGGTTTCTTCCGCCGATGAAAAATCTATCTTTTATACTCGTTATGGTAGGATTTAGTTTGTCGGTACTCGCCGTCGACTTTAGAAGGCTTTATGGAAGTCATTCGCAAGAGGCTCTTAGATTAAGACCAATAGCATTGGATCCGGATGACGTTCGTAGATTTGCAGCTGCAAATAGATTGCTAGGGATCCTAAGCACTCTTAATCTTGGTAATATGCATGTTCAAGACGAATTCCAGCTTATGTCAGATTTAGCTTCTCCTAATTACGATGCAGATTCTTCCTGGCGAGCGCAAGGGCTGCACTCAAATTCGCAGTAGGGCGCAAGCCAGCGGGTATTGCAAAAGACCCCCAAAAAGTAGAGTCTAGCAGGACTATGGCACAAGAGAGACTTCACAAAGCACTGGCCCGAGCGGGTGTTGCTTCCAGACGTCAAGTCGAAAAAATGATAGACCAAGGCCTCGTTCGAGTGAACAATAAACGTGTTCTCGAGCAGGGTATGGTTGTAGATACCGAAATCGATCAAGTTTTCGTCGAAGGCAAACGAATCAATATTGCAACGGATGAACTATCCGAGCGGGTATACTTCTTACTTTATAAACCAACTGGCGTCCTATCCAGCACCAAAGACACAGGGGATCGCAAAACCGTGGTGGATTTGGTTAAAGGTATTAGCGGCACACGCATCTATCCGGTTGGCCGGCTAGATTACGATGCTGAAGGCGCCTTACTGCTCACCAATGATGGTGAGTTGACCAATCAACTGATTCACCCTAAATTTCATATTCCTAAAGTGTATGAAGTGAAGGTTAAAGGCACGCCAACTGAAGAATCCGTTAATAAGCTGCGCCGCGGGATCTATCTAGAAGATGGCCCTACCGGCCCTTGCGAAATCGAATTTTTGAGAAAAGCCAAGATTAACACTTGGGTTAAAGTGGTCCTGACTCAAGGGAAAAACCGCCAAATCAAGCGCATGTTCTGGCGCATTGAACATCCGGTTGCCAAAATCGTTCGCACTCATTTTGCAGGCATTTCGGTGATGGATTTGAAGCCTGGTGAGTTTAGACCACTGACTAAGCGTGAGCTTTTATCACTTAGAGCTTGTGTCAAACGATGACGGCAAATCAGGTCACCCTAGCGCGCATTTTCTTACTGCCCATTCCTTGCGCCATGCTGTTGTTTGCGGACATGACCTGGCAATGGATCGCATTTTTTCTATTCGTTTTTTTAGGGATGACCGACTTTATTGATGGCATGATGGCCAGACGGGAAGGGCCGACCAAGCTTGGCGGCCTTTTGGATCCGGTAGCTGACAAAATCATGATGGCAGCCATCACGCTATCTTTAAGCGGAAACGGTTGGGTACCGGCTTGGGTACCCGCTGCAATACTTTCTAGAGAGCTGTTTGTGACTGTGCTCAGAAGCAGCGTTGCCATGCGCGGTCAGCAGGTTAAGACCAGCAATTTAGCCAAGATGAAGACCATCATTCAGATGGGCGGTTTTGGCACCATTTTCATGACACTGTTCTTAACGCCCCAGATGGCCAGTTTGGTTGCGATGTTTTGGATGGTATTTTTTCTAGCCATTTGGGCTTATTGGGTTTTTGTTCGCAAAGAATCTGCGCCTCACTGGGCTATTCAGGTCGCCGGTAGTTTTGTTTACTGGTTTGCGTTGCTTAATCTGACATCCACTGAAACCGCCATTTTGCTGCAGTGTGTGGTGATTGTCGGTATTACTTGGTTTAGTGCCATCGACTATTTGCTTACCAGTTACAAGTTGTTTTGGGCCACCGGCCTTGGCGGTAAAGATCTGGTGCGGCTGTTTTGGGCTTTGGCCCATGGCGTTTTAGCCTTGTTTGCAGCCAGTTATAATCCAGGGCTGATTATCCCAGTATTAATTAGTATGTCTTTTGAGCTAGGATTGGGCGGCGTGGATAATATTGCGGTGGCAGAAGGCAAAGTGCTTAACTGGCGGCTGTTTGCAGTCAGTGGCGCGATTGCCACTTGGTTTTCGTTGATTCAAACGCCTGGCCTGGCGATTATCTTAGCCGTTACCAGTGGCATTTGTTGCTGGCTTGGCGCACGTGAAGTTAAGTGGCGTTTCTTTTAACTGAGATTATGCTAGGACTTTAAGTCCCATGGCAATTCTTTCAGGCTCTATTACCTATACCCGTTTTTCTGTATTGGCGAATTTGCCAAACTCACTGGCTGAATATTTCGAAAAGGCTTTGGCAATCAGGCGCTTCGTGCCTTTGCATGAAGAAGGCCGCGATATCGAAAGCTCTGGTTGGGTTTCCATTCAAAATCCTTATTTGGATGATGAACGCATTTTAAATAATCAATTTATGTATGGTGATCTGATCGTTCTTGGCTTTAGAGAAGATAAGATTAGCATCCCCAAAGCCATGCTCAGAGATTTGGTCTCACGTCGCCTCCAAGAGTTCCCCGACAAAAATAGGCAAGTTGTAGAAGCGGCCGTGATTGCTGAACTGCGCCAGCGTATCTTGCCTAAGAGCAAAGTGACCGAAGTCCTGTGGGACTTGTCTAAAGGCCAAGTGCGGCTGTTTGCTCGAGGCAAAGGCATGTGCGAGAAATTCGAAAAACTTTTTGAACAAACTTTTCAAGCAAAATTAAAACAGTTAACTTACCCAGAAATCGCGCTATCTCAGCAGCTTTCTTTAAAAGATAAAGGCTATCTGGAAACGCTAATGCCGCAGGAGATATTCACATGATTCAACTTGATTTTTTAGGCGCTGAATTCTTAACTTGGCTTTATTTTAGAATAGAAGAATTGCCTCAGGTAACGCTAGGTAAAAAAGTCTCGTTGAAGCCACTAAACGGCGAAGATCGCAAGGTGACTATTTCCACGCCCAATCTTGATGACAGCGGTGAAGTGCTGCAAGCAATCCGTTCTGGCTATCACGTTGAGACGCTGGCGCTTGAGTATGTCATTGATGAACGCGTCCATGCGTTCACGCTGAATGCCACAGACGGCACCATTAGCGGTGTTCGCAGCAACGGCCATGGCAAGAGCACAGGCGAAGATCAAGAAGCCGATATCTTGCTGCGCATGGCGAATCTAGACGAAATCGAAGAGATTTTAATGAAACTGTTCGGACAGTTTATGGAGGTGAGACTGGGTCAAACTTTCGTGTCGCAAGAAATTAAATCGATCAGAGAGTTTGTACTGCAAGGCCTACAGGCGAAACTGGTTGGTCCATTACCAACTTGGCGCAGCGCGATGAACGAAGCGCCCATGCAGGCATAAAAAAACCCTCTTTCAAAAATTAGTCGAAAGAGGGAAAATTCTACCTGGCAACAAATTAGTTAGCAGGAACTGCTTCTGCAGGAGCGTCAGCAGCTGGAGCTGGAACAACTTCAACTGGAGCTGCAGGAGCAACTTCAGCAGGAGCAGCTTCAGGAGCCAATTCTACTGGAACTTCTTCAGAGTTTCTGCTGCATTTGCTGCAAGCAGAAGTAGCGAAAAGAGCCAAGGTAACGATGGTCAACAACAAATAACGAGCTTTCATGAATATCCCCAATCTAATAAACGTTTAGTAGACAAGATGAGTCCTGCCTATTTTTCACCCAATAGCACCACATTTTGGCCAAAACAAGAGAAATTTCACATTCAGTGTAAATATTCGACCCAGCACTGGGTGCCCGAAATGTTAGTGAGTGAACGGGGAGCCTTGTGAACAGAAAGCTTGTCTGGAATATTTCCATTTCGAAAGCAATATTTAAATGACGCTGTTGGCTCTATTGTTGCTTGGGCCGGTATATATCACAGAAGTGTATGTGCATGGCAATGAGCGAAAAAAGGGCAGACAATGGTTGGAAATAGTAAATGTCAGCGAAAAGCCCGTTAACTTAAATGCTGCCACTTTAAGAAGGCTAGACGGAAAAGACCAAAAAGAGGCTTGGCGCGTGGCGCTTCCCTTTAATGATTTGCATTTAGCACCTCGCCAATATGCCATCATCGCGCAACGCGGAGATCTTGGCAGAATGCTCTGCTCGGATATCACAGTTCTCGAAGTAAAAGAAAAGCAGTTTGCGTTCAAAGCTTCAGGAACCCAAAGCGTATGTATCATGCCTGACGGGGAGGCAGAGAGCTGCAGTCTTTTGTCTGATTCAAAGAAAATCGAAAAAGATCATTCTCGAAATCTCATCCCCGGTTCCTGGATAACAGAGACCTGTGAGTTAAGCCCCGGCTTTTTCGCATCGCCAGGTCTGCCATTGGGCTTTTGTGAAAATAATATCGCTTCGCCTTGGCGTGAATGCTCGCTAGAAGCAGAAACCGTCTCTTTGCAAACTGGCATGAAAAAACGCCAATTGGCCACAGGTTGCGCGAGCACACAAGTATCCAATCTCACTTTGATACTGCTCGCGTTGCTGTGGATAATCTTTAGGAAGGGTTGCGCGCTTTATAAGCACGATATTGGCGCTCTTGCTCGCTACGCCAGCCGTTTTCCAAAATCAAAAGTTCTTTAAGTGAGGCGGCTTTCAAATGGGGGGCCAGCTTCAAAAACAGATGTCCAGCGGCCTTGGCGTCTGCCAACGCCCGGTGAGCGCCGTCCATTTGCACGCCCCAACGAGCAGCGGCATCGCTCAGTCGCTTGCCTTTTTTATATCGGTCGATTTCACGGATATGAATGCATGGATCCACCCAGTGTACTTCCGGGAAAGTGTGCCCAGCACGCCCAAACTCGGATTCGATAAAAGATCGATCAAAATTCGCGTTGTACGCAACCAGGTATGAAGCCTTGGAGCAAGCCTCCAAAAAATCAGCCATATGGTCCGAAAATGCCGGCTGGCCAACAAGCATATCGCTATGGATGCCAGTCAAAGTCGTAATTTCGGCAGGCAAAGGACCTTCAATGGCACAGAGCCTCGCATCCGACGCCACTTCGAGTTGCTTGTCAAATAAGACCCAAGCAATTTCAATCACACGGTTCTGCTGATGATTGAGGCCCGTGGTTTCGGTATCAACCACCAAAAAGGGCATGTCTGACCAATGAGGATCTTTAGGCGCGGAGTTTTCAAAAAAAGAGAGTTGAGACATATTTATGATACTTTCAATCTGGTGTTGCCAATGGAGATAGAATCTGAGCTTTGCAGAAGCCTGGATTCTTCAATCGATAAATCAACCCATACTCTGCCACGGTCACAAAAAATAACCAGCCCCTGCACCGGATTTAGAATGGCGTCCTCTAAAAGGATATCAGGCCCTTGATTTATAAGGATTTCTTTCGGTACATATTTCATGACCAGCTCACGCTGATCAGGGTTTAATAGCCTCTCATCAGCAATGAGGCCTGGCTCGTAACGCCCTATCAAGCGGAAGCTGTCCTTGGGAATGCTATAGCGCATTCCAGTGTCTGGTCCTTGGATGACTGTGAGATCTAAAAATGCAATGCTTGTCATATGGGTGTTTGATTGGGTAAACTAAGTTGGTGAGTCAGGATACCAGAGCTTTTATTAAAGAACTAACGCATTTGGAATGCCGCGTGGTTCGAGGGATGGTGGACGGCTCGTTGATCCTGAATTCAAAAGACGAGTCTGTTTTAAGATGGGCGCTATCGCTTGGGCGAGTATCCAAAGTGTTAGGCGATAAGCCAGTCGAGATTGGCCCTGGTACAGACATCTATCGCACCAAGCTGTTCGGGCTATTAACCAACGCGCCCAACTGGTCAGGCATTAAGGAATGTATTCCAGCCATTTATAAACTTGCTTTAAGCGAACAACAGGAACTTCTGGCTCTGTATGGCAGTCGCTTAGATGTGAAAGCTTTGGAGGACGCGGTTTCGAAACGCCCCTTGGCGCTCGCTTTAGGTGGTGGAGGCGGTACTTCTTTCGTATTCACCGGGGCATTCGCCGCCCTGCATGAAGCTGGCATTATCCCTGATGCCATCGCTGGCAGCTCTATGGGCGCTGTGCTCGGTTTGTACCGTGCTAAATATCGTGAATTTGATTTGGATCGTTTAAAGAGCTTAGCTGGCCCTACCGTTTGGAGCAGGCTGACGCAAAACGGTGAGCAAGGCAGCCGATTTGGACTTTCTGCTAGCTTTAGACTGAATCTTCACGATGTGTTTGGCTTAGAATTTCAAAAAGGCAATCGGACCATGTATTTGTCCGAGCTTGAAATTCCTCTCAGGGTTACTTTAGCAGGCATGTCTGATCAAGATGTACAGAAATTGCCACAGACGCAGTGGTTGGAGGAAGAGGAGACCGTTAATGCTAGCCAGCTCAAAAAGCGAGAGCAGGGCATTATCCAGGCTTTGCTGCAGGTTGCGACTAAGTCTCTGAAAGCCATTTATCTGGGCGGTGATGACTTAACCAAAGATTTTGATGTTTTAGATGCCGTTGGCTTTTCGGCTGCTGTTCCGGGCTTGTTTCATTACGATGTGCTGCGTAATGATCCGCATATGGTGCCGCTCATTCGAGAAGTGATGCACCAACATGGTGTCAGCCGCTTTTTGGACGGTGGCTTTGTGGATAATTTGCCCGCAGCGCAGGCTCAAAGTTGTTTGACAGATCCTTTTGTGCTGGCTTTAGATGGCTTTTCGCCGAATTGGAAAAGACATTGGCTATTTTTGCCCCTCATGCGCATTGCTGCCGAATCCAGTAAAGAAGGCTATAAAACCGCTCATCTGACCATTGCCTATCAGCGCGTGCTATCGCCCATTAACATTGTGCCTTCGCCGATTGAACTGACTCGGGCCATTGAAAATGGTTACAAAGAAACGATACCGCATCTGCCATTTATTAAAAAGATGCTGGGGCCCATTCCCAATCCATTCGCATAAAAAAAGCCACCCACCAAACTCGCGTTTATTGGGTAGCTTTCATTCGTTTCAGTGGTCTTTAAGCCGGGTTTTGTCCACCCAGGGATTGCTCCCACAGGATAGATGGCCATTCGTCTAGGGGTTTCGTTGCCAAAACCCTCGAGCGATCTCATTAGAAACTCAGCCTACGAGCAGCAGGACGACGAGTCTCACCTTGATCTTTCACCGGGTGGGGTTTACCCTGCCAAGCTTGTCTCCAAGCCCGCGGTGCGCTCTTACCGCACCTTTTCAACCTTACCCACCTATGCATAAAGCTTCGGCGGGCGGTATATTTTCTGTGGCACTTTCCTTCAAGTCACCTTGACCGGTCGTTAACCGGCACCCTTACTCTACGGTGCCCGGACTTTCCTCTCGTTTGTTGCCAAACCAGCGTCCATCTTTCGCACTGAAGCGAACGATGGCACATTGAGGCTTTCTATTTAAAAAGGCAATATGTGGTGGGAGCCTAGTCTTAAGGTTTAGCTCTTCTTACATTCCGGCGAACGACTCGAATCGTATCGCTTTCGGTCTCGGTAGATAGAGGCGCAGGCGCTTTTATTTGAGACGATGCTGGGGTGAATTGATTAAGGTCACTCAGTTGAGCCAGGTCATCTTCGCATTCTGTTTTTAGGAGCGGCTGAGTATCAGGAAGTAATGATTGCCGCTGGATGAGGTAAGCTTTTAAGACGGTTGCTTGTTGCCTACTCAACCGAAAGCTTTTTTCTGATATTGCATCCACTGGTGTGTAGATGACGTTCGCTCGGTTGGTCGAACTCCAGTTACCAATGATACTATGTGACAGGCCCATGCGTTCGAGCAGTTCGCTCGCACTTGTCTGAGTTCCTAGAGTGTTGGCTGCCATCTTGCCGATCAAGTTTAGTTCTGTTTCATCGTCAGGCAGATCCAGTGGTGTATTCTGACCTTCTTTAAGTTTGGCTGCACTTTCTGCTGCTCTGTCGAAAATACGTACACGTTCCTTTAGGATCTTTCGATGTTCAGGGATCAGATCCTTTTCAGTATCGATGCTCGGAACCAAATTCCCGACGAGAGATGGCGTTTTTTCGGCCTCTGCAAAACGCGCCTCTAAACTTCTCATGCTTTCAGAAGACCTCATAATTCGGCTCGCCAAATCCGCTGCATGTTGGATGACCTCAGATTGCGATTGAGTAAGAAGTTGAGAGTATACTTCATCGAGAGCTTTTGCCGACGCGTTGTTTAACTTAATTGAAATTTGCCTAATTTCGTCATCAAGTTTCCACTGAACTATGCCGAGACTGCTCTCTCCTTTTTGTTTATTTTCTAACTCGTCAAACTCATTCAAGATTCTCTGAATATCTGGATGGGTTTGTATGGGGCCCATCGCTTTTTCCCACAGGTCCTTTTGTATGCTTATATATTTGCTAATCTGTTGTCGATTTTCGAGAATTTTTTGATGCCGGGACTTTTGGTTGTTCAAACGTCCCATTAGCCTCTGCTTTTCATTAAATAAAATGTCCCGGTTCTGATTTATAGCGGTCTCAATATTTTTCCTGTCGGTCAAGAAATGCTCATTCCCCGGCACAAGTGCATCTATTTGTTCTTGAAAATCCCGAGCGAAAGTTAATGTTCGACCGACGTCTGCGATTGCTACTTCTAACGAGTGGATTGCTCTAGTCGCCTCTATTTTAATGACGCCTGCGAAGGTGTTTCGTTCTTGGATCAGGCCCTGCCTGACCTCTAGGTGTTTGATCTGGTCTGCTAATACTCCGAAGCTATTTTTATCAGATTCATTTTCAAAAAACACGTATAGGCCGGATTGATTGGTTCGGGTATCAACTGCGAACGGGAGCCGCTGATTTTTTTTGGAGTCTGAGAGAACTAAATTGTCTTGCTCTGCTCTTAAGGTTTTAATCTGAGCCTCTAGGTCTGATGCTGGGGTACTAAAAGAGGCAGCTCTTTCCACTGCTTCTTTTTTTTTGTTGAGGCCATCCAAACGCTTCGTAAGGTCATCAAGTTCTTTTCCTTTTTCTAAATGCGCAGTTGCCTCTTCGGCTAATTGATTTTGGTTAATCGTTTGCAAGTGCTCATTTAAATCATCTAGGTGCTGGATTTCAGTCTCATATGGTCTGATAGAATTCGCCTTACCGATATCGGCGGTTTTCACGTTAAACCATTCGCGGTGATTTTCTTTGGGATTCGCCTTTTTCCATTTTTCCCAATCTTTAAAGTCGTTCTCAGTTAAGCCAACAAGCTTTGAACGTTGGAATTTTCTTAATACCCATCGACCTAAGCTGCTGGAAGTTTCTGTGTAAGTTTGTTCAGCGTCCCTGTACTTTTTGACGACACTTTTTGTTTCCTCTTTGAGGGCGTCTAGTTGTTTATGAGCCTCGGTTCTTAAATGTTGAAATGTTTCTAAGGGAGCTCTTACTGTTAAAACAGGCTGAGACGGCTCAAAAACAGCTTTGTCAGGGGTTTCAGTCACAGATGGGCGAGGCGTAGCCGTATCTGCGAGGTCCTCTGCGGCCCGGTCTTGAAACCCGCCATCCGCCCTACCAATATCCGGCATAAACCCCATTTATTAACAATATCATTTCTACCCCTATTTCTGGCAGCTTTGGCAGTAAAAAGTGCTCCGACCCGCTTGGATGGACTTCTTAATAGGTGTTTGGCATTTTTTACAAGGTTTTCCTGCTCTGGAAAATACAAACAGCCTGCTTTGGTTATCACCTTTTCGCCCAAAGCCGTCCACGTAGGACATAAAAGTCGTCCCTCTTTGATCTACAGCGGTTTGCATAGCTTTCCTGCAGCATTGCAAGAGACGGGTTGCTTGTTTGATGGTGATTTGATCGCCCCGTTTAAAAGGGGAAAGCTCGGCTAAAAATAGAGCTTCGCTGGCATAGATGTTGCCTACGCCAGCAATCAGCTTTTGGTCCATCAGCAAAACTTTTAACAGGCGTGCGCTTTCGCACATTTTCTGTGCGACTTCGGCCGGAGGCTTGCTACCCCACGCGAGCGGGTCGGGCCCCATTTTGGCAAATTCGGCTTTTTTTTCTTCGATTGAAAAATAAGGAACCACAGAGCCAAATCGCCTGGGGTCGATAAACCTAAGCTCTTCGTTATTATCAAATCGCAGCGTAACGTGAGTATGAGCTTCGCCCGGATGATTTTGTTCGTGTATATGAATGCGGCCCGTCATGCCTAAGCGGAAGAAAACGCCGGTGGTTTCATTAATCTCCAACCATAAAAGCTTTCCATGCCGATTGGCTGCCTGAATGGTTTGGCCAATAAGTGGTTTTAAGCTTTTAAGGGATATGGGCGTTCGCAAAGCTTTGCCACTCAGGCGAATATCGACGATTTGACGGCCGCAAATTAGCGATTCGATATCGCGACGGATGGTTTCGACTTCAGGTCCTTCGGGCATGCGTGAAGATAACACAAAATTTATAAGTCTTGATCACGAGACAAGGAGAAGGATCTGGCGCTACCGCTCGCCTTGATATTACATCGAGGTTTCCCAATATCTGAAGCGGAATAGAAATGAGCGCCCGGTTCCTCACCATATGAAACATATGAGTAAAAATAACGACCGCCTTGGGTAGTCGGGTCCTTTTTAGCGATAGAAGAGCAGAGTTCGTAATCGCTTATTTCTTCAGCCGAAAATAGAGGAGCATTCTCTTGTAGTAGTTTTTCGATTAATTCTTGGGTTTGGCATTCGGAAAAAGACTGGCCTTTAATGCTTACGCAGCACTTTCCTGAATCATTGGAATGGTTGATCAAAACATGCATCGATGCTGGCGCAATGGCATCGAGGGTAACGGAGGAGATGCAGCCCACTAGCTTGCGGAAAATGGCTATGAGCTGTTCCGCATTCGCTCCGGCTCTAACCAGATCTTGATAGAGCGCATAGCCACGGCTATCGATTTTTGGCCTGATACCCAAGTTTAGCATTGTGTCGAAAAAATAGACGTAACCTAACGCCCAATCAGGGAAGTCTTCATGAGCCTTACCTAAAAACATGCCAATGCTTTCGACAGTTTCAATTGTATTTCCGGTTGAAATTTGCTGAATTTCCCCTGCGCGGCTGCCAATCGAGTTGAATTTTCCCTTGTTAAAATTGATATCCTGTAGCAATTTGGGCAGGTCCGTATTTTCAATGTCGGTATAATAAGTTGTTTTATCGAAGGAGTCGGTGCGTCCTCTAATAATTAACGGCCGGCCGTACCAAGCACTAACGCTTTTCGCGAAAATGTCTGATAGATGCATCCCCGCAACAAAGGACACAGTGCGAGGCGTAGATTCCATTTGACCGAATAGGAGTGTTAATGCTTCGAGCGTGCCGCCGCTTAGGCCACGTTGGTAAATATACTTTCCGGTTGGGTTTGTCGGCAGTTTTACCCAGTGGTTAGGTCCTAATTCTAATAGCTCAGTTAAGGGTTTAACTAAATCAGATCGAATATTCGCAGAACCAACGACTGAAAACATAAAAATGTAAAATATAGCGAATTTTAACATTGTCTTATTGTGTCATATTCGATTTGCGCGTCAAGTAGAGTGTTTTTTATTGCATCATCTTGACAAAATCGGTTTCCGTCACCACGGGAACCCCCAATTTTTGAGCTGCCTTCTGCTTGGTACTGACCGGACCATCCCCAACGACCAAATAGTCTGTGTTTGTGGAGACACTAGCAGGGGTTTGACCGCCGGCGGCTCGCACTTTTTTCTGAGCCTCTTTCCGATCCAACAGCGTGAGTGTGCCTGTAAAGACAACACTTTTGCCAAATAACGGATGCGTATTATCAAACGTTGCTTGAACGGGTTTAGCGATGGTTATGTGCCCAAGCAACGCGTCGATTTCTTTGTCAAAGGCCTTAAATCCCGCGGGGATGGAGCGAGCGATAGACTCACCTATGCCATAGATGCTCGTAAATTCTTCGAAACTGGCTTGGCGCAAGCGCTCTAGCGAACCAAAATGATTGGCAATGGTCTCTGCAATGGTGGGGCCTAAATCGTCGAAACCCAGCGCAGTCAGGAAATTAGGCAATGAGATGGTGCGCTTTTGCTCGATTTGAGCAAGCAGCTTCTTAGCTAGGGTTTCGCCCATGCGCTCCAGAGAAAGCAGTTGCTCAAGGGTAAGTTTGAATAAATCCACTGGTTCTTTGAGTAAATCTGCTTCGATTAATTTACGCACGATTTTATCGCCAAAGCCTTCAAGCTCCAGTACCGAGCAAAAGTGTAGCAGTCTAGATGCAATGATGTCCGGGCAGACTCCAGGCTCCGGGCAATGTAAAAACTCACCCTCAATCACTGTCATTTTGCCGCAAGAGGGGCAGGTCAGCGGGTAGGGTAGCGGCTCACCGACCGATTCAATGACTTGGTCCACATGCGGGATAACGCCCCCGCGTCTGACCACTTCAATCACCGCGCTGCGACTTAAACCTAAAGCGCTAAATAAAGTCAGGTTGTGCAAAGAAGCTCTAGACACCATCGCGCCAGAGACCCATACGGGTTCAAAAATCGCCACCGGCGTGATGACGCCCGTACGTGCCACAGACCATTCGACATCTGTTAGCTGGGTATGGGCGCTTTCGCCTTGAAATTTATAAGCGATGCTCCATTTGGGGTGATGGGCGGTGATGCCTAACCTGGCGTGCTCGCTGACGTTGTTGGCTCTGAACACCACACCATCGATTTCGTAATCTAACTCGGCCCGTTTTTCCTTGTAATCGAGATAAGCCTGCTCGCATTCATCAGGCGAATGAAGCGCGGCGACTGGCATCGCGTCAAAGCCCAGCGCTTTTAAGCAGGCAAACTTTTCGACTTCAGTGGCAAGGCCACTTCCATCAACATCATAGGCAAAAAATGATAAGCCGTAAGCTGCGGATTTGTCTGGCTCTTTTTGTTTAAGAGCGCCGCCAGCTAAGTTGCGAGGGTTAGAAAATTCGTCTTCATAAAACTTTCTAAAACGGGAAAGGGTCATATAAACCTCTCCCCGAACTTCGATTTTTTTTAAAGTGATTTGCTGCGGGATACCTGCAATCCTGCGGACATTCGCCGTGATATCTTCACCCTGATCTCCGTCTCCCCGCGTGGCCGCCAGTTTTAACCGGCCTGCGTCATCATAATGTATGGCGCAAGCAATGCCATCGATTTTAGGCATGGCAAGGACATCGCCCTGAATCTTGTCAAACCATTTAGTGAAAGCGTCTAAATCGTAACATTTATCCAGCGAAAGCATGGGCCTGCTGTGGACGATACGTTTTTGGTTGCCGGTTAAATCGGAGCCAACATCGGTCAATGCCGGGGAGTTGGGATGCAAGGAGCGCAAACGCTCAACCAGTCTGTCAAACTCAGTGTCAGAAATAGTCGGTGCGTTGAGAACGAAATAAGCATGATTATGCTGGCGAATCTGGTCTTCGAGTTGTTGGATTTCGTCTTGCATTGGATACAGAAATCCATATCAGTGGCGGTAGATATGAGCAACCTTCATTCGTCAGGAGCATTATTTCAGCAGTTGATGAATGCGGTCAGCACGTTCTGGCGTATCGTCCCTGATCCAGATTAACTCAGGTGTCAGGCGTAGTTTTACCTGACGACCGATTTCTTGCCTTAAGGCTTTTTTCTCTTGTTCCAAATAAACCAGCGTTTGCTGGCATTTTTCGTCAGAGCCAAAAAGCGAAAAGAATACTTTGGCGGCACTTAAATCAGGCGTTACTTCTACATCCAGGATCGTCAAAAACGCTGGGGTTTTTAAAAGCTTTGCTGAGAGCACCTTTTGGATCTCAGACCCGACGCGTTTAGGACGGATGGACATATTTAAGCCTGTGCTCCTTGCTCAGGTGCTGGGGCTTTAACTTTGGGCTCGTCTTTAATCGCACGGTCCAGTTTAGCAGCCACTTGTTTGAGTTCGTAGCATTCCAAAATGTCGCCGATTTGCACGTCATCGAAGTGATCAAGACCAATACCGCACTCGTAACCATTGGTGACTTCTTTCGCGTCATCTTTGAAGCGCTTAAGACTTGCAATGGTGCCTTCGTGCATGGTCTTAGGACCACGCTTGACTCTGATCTTACCTGAACGGATAATCTTACCATCGAGGACATAAGAGCCCGCGATTTTGCCAAGTTTATCCACTGGGAACACCGCACGTACTTCGGCTTTACCGAGATAGTTTTCTTCGAATACCGGAGCGAGCATACCTGCCATGGCGAGTTTTACTTCGTCTAGCATGGTGTAAATAATGCTGTAGGATCGAATGTCCACTTTTTCTTGCATTGCCAGCGTGTGTGCTTTGCTGTCTGGCTTGGTGTTAAAACCAATGATAATCGCCTTCGAAGCAAGCGCCAAGTTGACGTCGTTTTCGGTGATGGTACCCACGCCCGAATGGACGATGTCGACCGTCACCAGTCTGGTGGACAGACCTCTCAAGGAGGATACCAAAGCTTCAACAGAACCGTAAGCATCAGCTTTGACGATCAAGCGCAATGACTGGCCTTTGTCTTTTGGCGAGCTTTGCAAGAAGTTTTCCAGCGTAACGCGGGAGAACTTGAGCAGTTCTTGTTCACGAATCTTAATGGCGCGATGGTCAGCAATGGTTTTCGCCGCTTTATCGTCAGCGACCACGTTGAACTTATCACCGGCCATTGGAACACCGGAGAGACCCAAGACTTGCACAGCCATTGAAGGTGTTGCAAATTCCACGCGGTTACCTGTGGAGTCGTACATGGCGCGGACACGACCGAAATGCTCGCCTGCAACAATGCAATCGCCTTGTTTCAGAGTGCCACCTTCGGACAATACGGTTGCGACAGGACCACGGCCTTTATCGAGCTTCGCTTCGATAACAGCACCGATGGCTGGCTTGTCGTAGTTGGCTTTGAGTTCCATCACTTCGGACTGAGTCAAAATACCATCCAACAACTCGTCTAGACCGGTCTTTTTCAAAGCCGATACTTTAAATGCTTGGGTATCGCCGCCCCATTCTTCTACGACAACGCCGTGTTCAGAAAGCTGCTGCAAGACGCGTTCTGGTTTCGCATTGCCGGAGTCCATTTTATTAATGGCAACGATTAACGGAACCTTCGCATCTTTAGCATGATTAATGGCTTCGATGGTCTGAGGCATCACCCCATCATCAGCGGCCACAACCAAAATAACGATATCGGTGACTTGAGCACCGCGAGCACGCATTTCGGTGAATGCTTCGTGGCCAGGTGTATCGAGGAAAGTGACCAGGCCGCGCGCGGTTTGAACGGTATAAGCACCAATATGCTGCGTGATACCACCAGCTTCGCCTGCTGCCACTTTGGCTTGACGGATAGCGTCCAGCACGCTGGTTTTACCGTGATCGACGTGACCCATGACAGTAACCACAGGGGGCCTGGAGGTGAGATTTTCAGAAGTATCTTCCACGCCTTTGAGCAACGTGGTTTCTTCAAAGCCCACATTTTTAACTTCGTAGTCGAACTCGCTGGCAATAATAGAGACGGTATCTGGATCAATCGGCTGATTGACCGTAACCATCATGCCCATACTCATCAGCTTGGTGACCAATTGGCCTGCTTTTACAGACATTTGATGCGCTAGATCATTAACAGTAATCGGCCCTGAAAGCTCGACCACACGTTTATGAGCAGCGGCTTGCGTTAAGACAGTCGCTTTGCCAGGTTTTCGAACGCCACGGCGTTTTTTGCCAGAGTTCGACCAGAGTTCATAACCACCAGAACCCATTTCAGAGCGCTGATCTTTGTTATGGCCTCCGCCGAAAGATGTGCCGCCTTTTTTCTTGGCTGGGCGCATGCCTGGACGTGGAGGGCCGCCGGGGCCAGATGGGCCACCGGAGGGTGGCTGGGCGCCAATGCGAATTTCGCGAACTTGAGTAAATGGTCCCGGACGCGGGCCACCCATAGGCGGTCTTGGTCTGAATGAACGATTCTCGCCAGCGAGTCGTGCCCTGATGGCGTTTGGATCAATCACGCGCACAACGTTTTGTGCTGATAAAGGGGGTTTTAGGGGCGCTGCAGCGGTGCCTGCTGGCGCAGCAGGAGCGTTAACAGCCGCTGTCGCTGGAGCGGCAGGAGCGTTTGTGGCAACCTGTGTCACGGGCGCTCTGACAGCTGGAGCAGATTCAGATGGCGCCTGTGCAGTAGGTGTTTGAAACTGAGGCTGTGCGGATACTTCTTGCACGGGCTCGCGAACAGGCTCAACCGCAGCAGGAACAACTTCTTCGGGCTCGTCTTTACGACGTCTGAGAAGCGTTCGGGGCTTGGCAGAAGTGTCGACGCCACCTTGCAAGGCGTTTGCGACTTGATCTTCGTCGATATTACTCGAATGCGATTTCACGACGATGCCCTTAACCGCCAACTTGTTCAGTAACTCCTGATTTGAGAGGCCAAACCGTTTAGCTAGTTCATGTACCCGTACTTTCGCCATTCTTTTATAACTCCTGATCCGTTGGAATGCTTATACCCAAAATTGGCTTTTTAAAAGCCCTTGCGAAAGCTTTTCTATGAATTGCTTGTTCAAAACATTTGATAGTTTTGCACGTATAAGCTCCTCGCCCATCTAGGACATGGAGTTTATCCGTTTGCACCGATCCATCACCTAAGCGATAAAAACGCCACAGCTGGTCTATCTCACGGATAGACCGACAAGCAATGCACATACGAGTAATCAACTTCAAATTCCGAGCTGCTCTTTGGCTTGATTCAACAAGTCGATCGATTTTTCGATCGAAAAGCCCGTCACTTGTGCCAGATGGTCAGGCGTATCTAAAGCGATATCCGTTAAATCGGCATAAAAAGCATTGTTTAGAACTTCTAAATCTTCTGCGCTAAGTTCGGGTAAATTAATATCGCTACTTGGCTTTGCTTCCAAAGCAAAAAGTAATTTTGCTTTCTGTCTAGAAACAGGCAGCTTTTCTTCGGCCATAATAGAACCAGCACTTTTTTGAATCATTTCAATCAAGTTTTCTTGCATGCCAGGCAAGCCTTTGAGCAGTTCAGGATCAGCGCCAGCAATATCTTCAGCTTTTCTAAAACCGTGGTTGTACAAAGTTTGAATTTGTAGCTCGGTCAAGCCTTCGACTTGAGACAGCGAATACTGTGCGTCTTCTCTTTCCTTGGCAGCTTTGGATTCGGAATGGATATCAATCTTCCAACCGGTAAGCTCCGCAGCCAAACGAACGTTTTGGCCTCTTCGTCCGATCGCTAGCGAAAGCTGATCATCGGGGACGATAATTTGCATGGTGTGTTCGGCTTCGTTGACGAGCACGCGGGTAATTTCCGCTGGAGCAAGAGCGTTACACACAAAGCGAGCATCATCTTGATCGTAGGGAACGATATCGATCTTCTCACCTTTGAGCTCTTGCACCACAGCTTGAACGCGAGCGCCTTTCATACCCACGCAGGCGCCTACTGGATCAACATCGGAGTCCTTTGAGCGAACCGCGATCTTACTTCTAAAGCCTGGCTCTCTGGCTGCAGCTTCGATGCTGACAATGCCTTCTGCGATTTCGGGCACTTCTTGTTCAAACAACTTCACCACCACATTCGGGTGCGTTCTGGAAAGAATGATTTGTGAGCCGCGTGCTTCTTCGAGAACATCCAGCACATAAGCGACAATGCGATCGCCCACGCGGATGTTTTCTTTCATCACTTGTTCGCGGGTTGGGATAATGGCTTCGGCGCGACCGAGATCTACTACCACGCTGCCTTTTTCAAAGCGTCTGATAATGCCGGTGACCAGTTCGTCTTTGCGATCTTTGTATTCTTCGTAGACCAAAGAACGTTCCGCTTCGCGAACTTTTTGAACGATAATTTGTTTGGCGTTTTGCGCAGCGATACGGCCAAACTCGTTAGAGTCCAACTTGATGCCCAAATCTTCGCCCAGGGCGTCTTCGGTGAGGCCTGCGTCTAATTTTTTAGCAGCTTCGAAAGCGATTTCGACGCTTGGGTTTAAAACTTCTTTAACGATCTTTTTGAATTCGTAAACTTCGACTTCACCTGCGTCTGGGTTGTATCTAGCTTCCAAATCGGCAGAGGGACCGAGATTTTTTCGGGCAGCAGAGAGCATCGCGGATTCAAGCGCACTGATGATAATTTCTTTCTCAATATTCTTTTCTTTACCAACTTGCTCAATAACTGACTTCAAATCTAAGTTTGTTCTACTTTCCATTTTTCGCTCTCTCCGGGGTATATATGATGTTTGCTTCTCGAATATCATGCCAAGCAATTGGGCTTGAAACTGTGTCGACTTCGAGTGAAATTCCTGTGGTAGGGTCTACGCTTTTCAAAACACCGCGCAGGGTACCTGAAGATGTTTTGACACGTGCCATTTGGCTGATGCCATTGGTGAAATGGCTTTTTTTGGTCAGCGGTCTATCGAGGCCAGGGCTTGAAAGCTCCAGTTGATAGGCTCCGGCAAACCAATTGGCTTCGGCATTGCCGACATCCAAGGCATTAGAGAGCAGGCGACTTAAACTGCTCAATTCTTCTATAGAAGAGCGGTCAATAAACAGCGCCAGACAAGGTCTGCCTTTAAGTCCAGATACTTTAAGGGATACAAGTTCGCAGTTTTCGAGAGCTAAGATAGGCTCAACGTAATCGGCGATCTTTTGTTCTAGGGGGCCTAGGGGTTTTAAAAAGGGTTCTTTTTCAGACATTTAAAAATAAAAAGCCCAGCCCCTTCTGGTTTTCCAAAGAAAACCAGAAGAGCCCGGTACCAAGTTTTAAACGTCAAAGGCTCAAATGAGCTGGGCAAATATTGGTACCAATTTTGGTTTAGTAACGTGAAGAATCTCTGCCGTAGCCGCCGCCACCGCCGCTGCCACGGTTTCCACCGCGACCGCCGCCGCCGCCACCACCGCCGCCACCGTAGCCACCACCGCGACTGTCGTCACGAGGAGCCATTGGACGTGCTTCATTAACTGTGATTGCTCTACCTTCAAGGTTTGAGCCGTTCAATCTTTGAATCGCTTGTTCAGCTTGATCATCGGATGACATTTCCACGAAACCGAAGCCTTTGCTACGGCCGGAATGACGGTCCATAATGACGCGAGCTGAATCGACTTGGCCAAATGCTGCGAAAGCTTGAGCCAATGTATCGTCTGTGGCAGAAAAAGGGAGATTACCAACGTATAACTTTTTACCCATAACACCTCCTGGGGATAGGGACCGCTTCCGGAGGTTAAGCACCATGCCAACAGACTCGAATGAAGCGTTCTAACAGCCAGGCATCTTAGCTCACTGTTTTTAGCTTGGCAAGCCCCAACCAACCTAAAAAAGCATTTTTGGAGCGGTAAGGCCCAGGCGCGTCCACCTGATTTCATGCAGCAGCGCCGCCTGCAGTTCTGGATCGTGCCTCGAATTAGGCAAGTCTGCTAAGACACTTTTATACAAGGAAACCACTTTACGACGTACATTTTCAGAGCGCCCGGCAGCAAAATGGACATCGCGTATAAGACAGATCATTCTAAAAGCAGCCCGTCTACTCCAGATCCTGTCCTTTTGTTCAACGACTTCTCGATACTTAACAATTGCTTTCGGAAGCAAAAGCCTCGTCTCGAGCTTTTCGGCCTGTCTATAAGTTGCTTCCGCTTGATTCAAGGCGAATGCAGTTAAAGCTTGCGTTAATATGATAAAAAACCAAATTTTCATGGCGCGCCTATTAAATAGGCTTATCTAGAAAATAGTCAATCTAGAGCTTCTTAAAGGCTGTTTCGCTGTGCCACTGATCTGGGTGGTGTAGATCGGGGATGGTGGTTTTACATACACCCGTTGCGATTGTCACTTCCGGATTTTCTGCACTGGTCAATCTGATACCACATTCGCTGGTGAATGAGAGCATTCCATTTGTGCCGGCGACAGAAATGGCCATTCGAGCATTTCTATCTGGCATGACGTGTATTCCCAGAGGTTCAAAGTGGTGGAATAAAAGCCCAACGTCATGGGCGAAACTGCCTTGGTGTAGAAGATGAGCGTATTTGTCCGCTTCCAGTACCGTGGCGCCAGTATCGCCCATGAGCGTATGGTATTGCTGCGGATCAAAATCACCCTTCGGCAACTGGGTGTTGTTGATTTGTACAATCATTGTCCGATTTAAGTCTTTGCTGATTTGGTGGTGGAGCTGAGATGGTTTATCTGAGAAATAGGCTACCTGCGGTGCCAATAAATCCTCTGGATTTACCAATTTGGATGAGTCAGTAACAAGAGGAGTGTTGGGAATTCGTGAGCCGAGTTCGCTTCTTAATCGATGTTCCTCAGATACATATTCAATCGCAGGCGTTTGATTGCTTCTCCATTTGCCAGAGATAAGGTCGCCGACTTGCTTGGCTTGCGCGCTAATAGAGCTTAAATAGTCAATGCCAGCTTTTAGAGGTGCTGTTGCCAAATTCGCTGCCCATTGCAACCAACCAGGATTTTTAGGCTCCGCGACAGGTGTTTCTGAAGGTGAAACTCTGTAGGGCTCGGTATCATTGGAGTCGAAAGATGAAAAGCCAGAACCAGTGCCCAAAGGTTTGTCCGGCCCTTCTTCGTGAAGCATTTCAGGGGATTTCGGGCGAATTGGTTCAGCCATGCAAATCTATTGTATCATAGCTCTGCACTTGCATAGTTGCTTAGATATTATTCTTCTTCGCCTGAAACTGTAACGTCGTATGCGCCCAAGGCTTCCAATAGCTCTTCTAGCGCATCTACTGCATTGGCAGAATCCAAGGTGATTGTCACGCGGTTGCTTCTGGAGCGTGCAACCGGCGCATCTTCCCAATTGGCTTCGTCTTTTTCAATAATATATTCGTCAGCGGCAACACCGAAATCTTCGAACAGATCAGGAACATCTTCCTCATGGTCGCCTTCCATGATCCAGGAGAACCAGCTATTTAGTGCTTTGGCGGCTTGTTTCGAAGTTTCATCAGTATCAAAAGTGGCAATTAACTCAATTTCATCCATTGGAATTCTCCATATCGGGAATCAAAACACGGTGCAAAGAAAAAAATCAAGAGAGTCCCAACCATTTTTCCGCAAGTTCTTCTGCTTCGAAGTCTCTAAATTCTTGTTTAGCCCATAAAACTTTGCCGTCGTACGTCCGTTTGGAGAAGTCTAAGGGCAAATAAGCGCGTCTGTCTGCAGCGAAGAACTCAGTTAAGACGCCGTCGAAATATTCAGTGAGCAGCTCATGGTCAGCGTCTTCGCTGACGAATACAAACTCATGCGCGCGCTTTGACGTTCCTAAAAGGGCTTTGAGCCAAAATCCGTCCTTATCTTTTAATAGACTGACAGACAGTTCTTCAGAGGGCTCTAAATGGGATTGATGCTTAATTTGCAAAATATTCTGAATCATTTTTCGGATTCCTTATTGGGAGCCGGGGGCCCGGCTTGCTGGTTAATGGAATTTCATGGTGCAGTCGAGATGCCATTGGCATTTACTGCATTGAAAGAAGTCTCATCGGGCGAAATTATTGCGTATTTAGATCCTTTTGGCAATTTAGGCTCAGGCTTTGAAGGCCTAGATCTACTATTAAGCAAACCCGAAAGTTTAACCGGCGCCTTGGCAATGAGTTCTGCGTTGCTGGCAACGCCCGGCATTGATCTGTTGATATTAGATTCTTTGTTTTGGATGCCCGGCAAGCTCTCGGATTTCGAACAGGCGCTTAGGCACTTGGCTTTAGAAGCTGCAAAACACCAAAAGCGGGTGGTTTTAATCAACCCTGAAAATGGGATAAGAAAATGGCTGCTAAAAAGTTTGAAAACTTTTTGCAGCCAGCAAATCAGGATAGCTGATTAGGGTAGGTTAAGGAACATTGCGAACAAGGATTTGGTCACGTTCAAAACGAACCAAAACCACACCACCTTTGTCCGTTCCAAGCGGTGCCAAAGGCAAACGCAAGAAAGGGCCACCGGCATGAATGCGCTGGGCTTTGTACAAGCGTTCTTGGCCGGTAGAAGGCACCGAACGTCCGCGTGTACCAGGACCGTGGTGTTTATTAATGTAAGCATCCAAAGTTTCGGTCTTCTTGCCGGCAGCTCTTAACTCTTTAACTGCTCTGCGAAGCAAAGAGGCAATGTTTTTTCTACCCTTCAATAACCTTTCAACGCCATCCATACCTTCAATAAGATATGCAATTTGGATGTCTTTAAAAGAAACCAAAGTTCTTTTATTTTTTGTTTTTTCTGTAGCCATAAATTCCTCTTTGTTATAAACCGAGAAAAGAGTTGTCTAAATCTTTTAATAAGTCAACTGGGTCTTCTATTCCAACTGAAAGACGAATTAATCCATCTACTATTCCGAGCTCTTTTCTTACTTCCAAAGGCACTGATGCATGGGTCATCATAACAGGCAGCCCAATTAGGCTTTCTACGCCTCCTAAACTTTCCGCGCACTGAAATAATCGAGTTGATTCAGTAAACTGTTTAGCCTTACTTAAGCCTCCTTTTATTACAAAGGAGATCATAGCACCTGGTAGCTTCATTTGTTTCAGGCAAAGGTCGTATTGCGGATGATTTTTTAGGCCTGGATAAATTAGCTTTTCGACCTGAGAATGATTCTCTAAAAATGAGACGATCTTTTGAGTGTTCTCACAGTGTGCTTTCATGCGAACGGCCAGCGTTTTGGTTCCTCTGAGCGTTAAAAAACAATCAAATGGTGCTGCTACGCCTCCGGTTGAGTTGGAAACAAATGCGATTCGCTCAGCCCAGCCCGCATCGCTGGTCACGATGGCGCCGCCGAGCACATCGCTATGACCGCCCAAATATTTAGTGGTCGAATGCACGACCAAATCTGCCCCAAGCGCTAGAGGTTGCTGCAAATACGGGCTAGCAAAAGTATTATCCACTGCCACGGGGATTTTTTGAGCATGGGCGATTTGGCATACGGCTGCGATATCTACTAACTTCAGCATCGGATTGGTGGGCGTTTCAAGCCAAATTAGCTTGGTGTTTTTTCGCAGGGCAGGTCCCAGCTTGTTCACATCACTCAAATCCACGAAAGTGCTTTCAATGCCTAAGCGGCCAAATACCTGTGTTAATAGCCGGCGGGTTCCGCCGTATAAGTCATCGACTGCCACAATGTGATCACCTGCCGACAGACACATGAACAAAGTGGTCATGGCAGCGCAGCCAGAAGAGAAGGCAAAGCCGTGATCGCCGCCTTCGAGCGCAGCTAAATTATCCTGCAGCGCCGTTCGAGTTGGATTATGCGACCTGGTGTACTCATAGCCCTTGTGTTTCCCGGGAGATTCTTGGACATAGGTGGAGGACAGATAGATCGGAGTCATGATGGCCCCGGTCTCAAGGTCAGGATGTTGGCCGGCGTGAATACATCGGGTCGCGAAAGCGTTCTCTGAATGCGTCATAATCAAGGAGATTAATCGTGAAAACTCTTAAAAACCACACAATTTTTATTACCGGAGCAAGCCGTGGCATCGGCCGCGAGATCGCACTCAGATGCGCTAGAGACGGTGCCAATATTGTCATCGCTGCCAAAAGCGCCGAACCACACGCTAAATTACCAGGCACCATTTTCTCGGTGGCCAAAGAAGTAGAAGAAGCCGGGGGCAAAGCGTTACCCCTCCAGCTAGATGTTCGCGACACAGACCAAATCGCCCAGGTTGTTCAAAAAGCAGCCATTCACTTCGGCGGTATTGACGTTTTGGTAAACAACGCTGGCGCCATCAGGCTCACCAGCACCGATGCAACCCCAGCCAAATCTTTCGATCTGATGATGGGCGTGAATGCCCGAGCTACGTTTTTTTGTTCGCAAGCCTGCTTGCCTTATCTCGAAAAATCGCAAAATGCGCACATCTTAAATTTATCGCCGCCCATTACTTTTGAGCCAAAATGGCTTCAAAATAACCTGGCTTACACCATGACCAAGTACGGCATGAGCTTATGCACCGTGGGTATGGCAGCGGAGTTTCGCGACAAGCGTATCTCCGTGAACTCACTATGGCCAAGAACAGCCATTTGGACCGCTGCCATTGATATGTTGATGGGCGAAGATGCAATGAATAAATCTCGTAAACCGGCCATCGTGTCCGATGCCGCGCACGCCTTATTTCTGACACCAGGCGGTGAAATAACCGGTCAGTGGCTGATAGACGATGATTTCCTAAAATCCCAAGGCATTACGGATTTTGATCAATACGCATGTGTGCCGGGAACGACAGACTTGATTCCGGACTTTTTTGTGTAATTTCTAAAGCAAGCACGATGCCAAACCCCAGCACCAACAAAGCCGTCTGCGGCAGGAGCTGGGCGAGCTTGCTTTTTCTCATAAAAAATAATGCCACGATAACCAGCAACGCCGCGCCATATGCTGCCAGCCAACAGACAATAAGCGCCGGCGCCAACAAACAAAATACATACTCCGCATGGGCAAACTGCCGACCAAAGCGAACAGCCAAAGTTTTTTTGTGAGCGATTTTGTCTTGGTCGATATCGCGCAAGTTATTAACCACCAAGATGGCGCAAGCAAGAAGCCCAAGGGCTATGCCAGCCAGCGCCGCCTCCCAGCTAAATGCCAAGCTTTGAACATAATAAGTTCCAGCCACGGCAACAGGGCCAAAAAAAATCAGCACAAATAGCTCACCCAGGCCAACATAGGCCAGCGCATAAGGTCCCGCTGTGTAAGCAATCCCAGCAGCAATCGAGAAAACACCGATCACCAAGATTGGCAAGCCGCCTCTAAAAACCAGCACCAGGCCCAGCATCGCCGCGACCGCAAACACGCCTATAAATGCATTTCGAACGGCCAATGGCGAAATCAAACCGCCAGCGCTCGCCCGCACCGGCCCCACACGCGCCGCAGTATCCGCCCCTTTTTTGAAGTCATAATAGTCATTGCAAAGATTGGTACCAATCTGGATGAGTATCGCCGTAGCAAAAATAAGCGCACTATACTCTGCGGAAAAAAAGCCATCTCGCCAAGAGTAGGCGCTGCCTACCAAGACAGGCGCTAAGGCCACCGTTAACGTTTTAGGCCGCGCGGCCAAAAGCCAGTTTTTCACAGTGAAATGCAAACCGGTTCGCAAGCAGGGTAGTGGGGCAGCTCCAAAAACATCTCTTCCCGAAGCACTTCGGTTAAATCGATCACGTCTGGCTTTTCAAGTTCCAAGTTCATATCAAGCTCAAGACCGACCACAATCTCCTCCAAGCATCGCACACAAGGATGCGACAGAGAAAACACACCCCGGCCCGTGATCGTTGCATTGTCGCCTTTTCGGTCTATCTGCAAACTTAATTCAGTTTCCGCCAGGGCTTTAAAAGCCATTTCTCGGCCCGGCTCGTCCAACAGCTCAGAGACTTGAGCGATGCTGAGGCGTTCTGTCTTGGTGATGCCAACTTCAGGAATATGCTCAAATCGAATGGAATTCATCCCATAGACTAATCCTAGGCCATCCTTTAGCTGTCAAGACATGATTGAATGCTTCGAACAACTGTTAAGTCACATGGGCAATGACAAAGATCGCCCCGAATTGGCGGCCACACCCTTGCTGGCAGCCAAAGCTTTTGAGCAGCTGAGCCAAGGCTACAACGTGAACCCGCAGTCTCTCATTGCGCAGGAGCTCATGCGCACACCGAAGGGCTATAACGGCAGCATTGAACTCCCTGACATACCTTTCATATCTCTGTGCGAACATACCTTTTTACCGTTTTTAGGCACGGTAACCGTCCATTTTTCGCCAAACCAGTCAATCATTGGTGCTGGCTGCATTGAAAAACTAATTCATGCCTTCGCCCGCAGAATGCAGCTGCAAGAGCGCCTGACGCTGCAAATAGCCGAGACAATATATAATGAGTTAGCCCCTCACTGGGTGCAAGTAGACATCAATGCGATTCACAGTTGCATGGACGGCAGACAATTGAACACCAAGGTAAGGCTGGGAATAGGCTAGGTTGTAAATAGGTTTAGGTCTGATGGTCAGACTATTATATAGCTTCTTACTGTCAGCGACAGTATTTGCTACCACACCAACCTTAGCGGACCTGTGGCAGGAAGAGCTGGACTTCGACTTAGCCGACTCAGATCCAAATATACTCGCCGACAAACATGTCCTGTTTGTGTCAGGGGTGATGAATGAGCTGGTGAGCTATATTCCAGGCTATTTTGTCGATTGCAGGGAAAGTGTTGAAAAAGAACTGGGCGGCAAAAGTTCCTATTTCGGTCCGCCATCCAAAAATTCTATCAGTGAAAACGCGGTGATTTTAAGGGACCAGGTCCTTAAAGCCTTCTTTGAAAATGGGCAAAAACCCTTAGTGATTTTGGCCCACAGCAAAGGTGCAGCCGAGATCCTCTACCTAGTTCTCGAGCAGCCCGCGTTCATGTTAGACAACCTTATCGAAAAAATCGTGCTCATCCAAGGCGCCATCGGGGGAACGCCGCTCGCGAACGAGCCAAATGGCTGGTTTGCCTACGAATATCTAAGTCGATGGATAGACTTCAACGCGATTGCTTTAAGCCAAATAGAAGCCAGAAGGGTATTTGCTGAAGCCTTCGAGAGCTATCTATCTCAGACCACGAAAGCGCAACAACAAAATATCTCCAGTCGCATCTACTATGTGCGTACCCAGGAAGAGCTGGAAAATCTCAGCCTTTCCATCCGTCTGGGCCTAAAAGTGGCCCGTTCCGACTTAAAGGCCAAAGGCGCGAACGACGGTTTTTTACTCACCGCGGCTCAGATGCATCCAGACATAGGCGTCGATCTGGGTGTATTGCAGGCAGATCATTTAAGTTTGGTGCTCGGCTGGATTACGGGTTTAAGCGCAAACGCGCGCCGGGCTTTTACCAGAGCACTGTTTCGAAAAATCTATTGAACTAGGAATTTATCGTACTACGATTAGCTAAGGAGGCGTTATGAAGCTAATCAAGTTGACATCGCTAATATACCCACTCATTTTTATTGCTTGTTCGTCCGGCAATAGACAACAAGAAAACCTGCCCGCTGCACCAGAGCCGGTGACAACGGAAACCGTGCCGTCAGAAATTGCTCCCCCAGATGAGCACCCTGAATTAGTCGAAGAAGACAGTAGTTCCGATGAATCCAGTTTCAGCACTCGATTTAGCGAAATTTCAAAAACTTGCAATCTAACCGATGATACCAGTGCGACAGAAGATGATGATGATAAACTTGAAAGCTGCTTGGCGCAATCATCAGATGATTTCGATAGAGATCTTTTAAGAGAATCAGTGCCCAAAGCGGAAGGCTATTTCAAATGGATGAGCCCAAATCGAAGAATGGCAGAAGGGGAGAAAATTGCGCAGGCAAAATATGCTTTAGCTGAGCCATTAAATACAGACTATCAGCTGGACGAAAATCAGTTTGCTTCGCTTAGGGGTGCTGTTGAGCAGTGCGCCCAGAGCTCTTTGAACCACCTCTTTTTATCTTTGCAAAGGGACCCAATTGGTACTGAAAAGATCATTAACAGTTTAAAAAATTGGCCAACCGAGTTTGACGGCAAACCTTCGGTGCATCAACCGGTAGCCGCAATGTTTGCAAATGCTATCCCATCCAGATTAGAGGGAATTAATGCGTGGAAGCTTCGAGTCTACAATGAGCGCAGCTTAATGCAGGATCGTGTCAAAAAAGGTTTTAGAAAAGTAGGCCCCGAGTGCAAAGCAGCTCAATTTATCGCCTTGGACCCTGTTATTGATCCAAGTCGGGCCGCTGACAATCTGGTGGCTTATCGTGATCGGCATTTGGAAGAAATTCTGAAAACGGGTTCAACAGATTGGGGCCATTTAATAGATATAGTTGAAAGACGTGCGAATTATCATGAGCTGGGCGAAATACCAATTTTCAAGGGCCTGACCCCAGAAGCGGTGATAGAAATTTTGCCGATGCCAAAAAAAGTCGAATTGCAAGATCTGAACAAGCTTATCAAAGAGAAGCTCAATCAAGGCTCGAAGCTTCAAAATCTCAGCTCGCTTTAACTTTAAGCGGTTAATTGCTCTTTTGCCCGCCACAATTCGCGGGCAAAATACACCTTAGCTCCACATAAAAGTATATTCTATTTGAAATTCAAATATTTATTGTTTTATGATTGTTTAATGGAGATATGGTTGTGAAATTAATATACCTGCTATCAATATCATTGTTGTTAACTGCGTGTCCTCAAGAAGATCAAAGTGTTCGCCAGCCGCCATCAGACAGTTTAAATGAGCCTGATGAGGATGAATCAGATGGTAAATCCGTGCAGGAATCGTCGCAGCATCAAAGCGCTTTTATAGAAGAGGCGCCACCGTCACCTGGTCACAGGGCCTCTAGTCACGCTACCTCTGATCAACCCGTATCAGATCGCGCCGCTCAGCTTAATCCAGATGAGCTTAAGCAGCTCAAAGATATGATTGACAATTGTTCCTTTAGGGAAACGCCAGCCGGCGCGCTTCAGGATAATATCATATCGTTTGTGAGGGAGATCGGACAAGAAAAAGATGGGTATTCCAGGCTCTTGAATACTTTGGCTAACTTGAAGGGCAATGAAAAATTGATGGGCTACATAAAAAAGAATATGCAACAGGTGTCTTTAGAACCAGGAACGGGAAAGGTAATAGGGGTGTTTTACGATGCAGTTCCTCTATGTCTTGCTAAAAAGTTTATCGGTTTTAACTCAACCATTACCTTGAACGGCAAGCCGGTGACATTCGCGGTGTTTCGAGATGAACAGCTGCGACGTCTATCAGTAGGGCAGACTACTGATTGGGAACCATTTGCTTCCAGGGTTGAAGGTTATGCAAATAGGCCTAATTCTATGTATTCTTGGAGATTTATGACTCCTCGCGCTGTGATTAAAATGCTTCCAACGCCCAGAAAAGAGAGCTTAAAAAAAATTAACAACAATTTAATTAATTATCTGAACTTTTTCGGTCCGAATGAATCCACCCAGAAGCTAAAGCTTAATCCTGATATGAGTATCTTGAAGGGTCATCAATAACTTGATTTAAACTGCCGGTTAAGTCTAAAATGCCGGTATGGAAATCAATACCGGCATTGCCGAAAAGTCTCGTCGCGAAATTGCTGATCGGTTGAATGGCTTGTTGGTTGAAACCTTCGCGCTCTATCTAAAGACACACTACTTTCATTGGAATGTGACTGGTCCGCAGTTTCAATCGCTTCATATCATGTTTGAAGGTCAGTATAACGAAATTTGGCTTGCGACTGACTTGATTGCCGAGCGGGTTCGGGCGATTGGCGGGAAAGCTAAGTATACCGAGATTCCCACTTTTAATGAGTCGCCTGCGACAGGGGAAATGATCTCCCAATTGGTTGAAGGTCATGAAGCAGTGATTCGGCTTTGTAGAGAGATGTTTCCGCTCGCTTCTGATGCGAATGATGAAGTGACCGCTGATTTACTCACCCAGCGCATGCAGATCCATGAAAAGACGGCATGGATGCTGCGCAGTCTATGCTAGGCAAAGTTGACTATTTAAGTACGCATGCATCGCGGCAGCTTCATGGCTCCTTTTTGCAAACGGGCTTTGCTGTGCTGGTAAATCATCCGGTTTCCAAAGATTTAATCGCCAATACCTACGCGGACTGGCAGCGGTTTTTTGCGTTGCCCAGTCGGTTTAATTATTTGTTTGATCAGGCGAGTCAGACAGGATATCGGCCTGCGGCTCTTTCAGAAAAAGCCAAGGGCTACAATCATATTGATCTCAAAGAGTTCTTTAACTATTATGAAGGCGGTGTTTGCCCCCCGCATGCACTAGAGAATACGCGCCGCTTGCGCGCTGAGCTGTTGAAGGTTGCGCATGCTCTTTTAGCTTGGGTTGAGCAGGAGATGCCGCCCGCGGTGCAGCAAAAGCTTTCGGAGCCGCTTTCTCAAATGGTCGCGGGCAGTACGAAGCATCTATTTAGACCAATGCATTACCCGGCCTTTACTGGCGCAGAAGTGGAGGGCGCGCTGCGAGCCGCGCCCCATGAAGATATTAATTTTATCACGTTGTTGCCTGCATCGACAGCGCCTGGCCTCCAGGTAAAAGATATTGAGGGTGTCTGGCATGAGCTTGATTGCGATCCTGGGGCGTTAATTGTTAACATTGCCGAAATGTTGGATATTGCTACCGGTGGCTACTACCCAGCCACCACACATCAGGTGGTGAATCCTCAAGGCCCATTGGCGAGCAAGCCTAGGTTTTCCATGCCGTTTTTTATGCATGCAAGACCTGAGGTTTATTTGACCCCTCAGCGGACGGTGGGTGATTTACTTCAGGAGCGCTTGATAGAGCTGGGCTTGGCCTGAGGCCCATTGACATAAATCATAAATTATAAGCATTTTAGCCGCCGAGTTCGGGCGCATAACTCAGCGGTAGAGTGTTACCTTCACACGGTAGAAGTCACAGGTTCGAATCCTGTTGCGCCCACCAATGAAATACCTCGTGACCCCCGCTCTTCCTTACGCGAACGGTCCCCTTCATCTTGGCCATATGGTCGAACATGTTCAAGTAGATGTTTTCGTAAGAGCACTGCGCATGGCTGGTGAAGACGTCGCATTTGTTTGCGGTGCGGACAGTCACGGCACGCCGATTGAAATCAATGCAGCGAAAGCTGGCGAAGATCCAGCCAGCTATGTGAAATCTTGGCAAGCACGCCACGAGACCACCCTCGCGCGATTTGGTGTCATGTTTGACAATGGTTATGGCAGCACACACACGGATTTAAATCGCAAACATGCCGAAGATATTTTTAACAAATTAAATGCCAAAGTCGATATCAAAGTACGCGACATCGACCAACTTTTCGACCCACAGGCAGGTCGCTTCCTGCCCGACAGGCTGATTAAAGGAACGTGCCCCAAATGCCAAGCGCCAGATCAATATGGCGACAGCTGTGAAAAATGCGGCAGTACTTATCGTCCGACTGAGCTGATTAACCCCAAAAGCACGCTTACTGGTGAAACGCCGATCTTAAAAAGCTCGAAGCATTACTTTTTTGAACTGAGTAAATATGCAGACAAGCTTAAAGCTTGGACCCAAAAAGCTGGCGTGCTACCTGCGGAAGTCCAAAACTCCCTGCAAGGCTGGTTTGCCGACGGTCTCAAAGACTGGGATATCAGCCGGGATGCTCCCTATTTCGGATTTCTGATTCCTGGCGAGTCCGATAAATATTTCTATGTTTGGCTGGATGCGCCTGTTGGCTATATCAGCTTAAGTGAAGCAGCCGGCATGCTTGAGCGATGGAGCGATCCAGACACCAAGATTATCCATTTTATCGGCAAAGACATCGTCTATTTCCACACTTTGTTTTGGCCCGCCATGTTGATGGGGGCAGGGTACACGTTGCCAAGCCAAATTGCGGTGCATGGCATGCTAACGGTAAATGGCGAGAAAATGTCCAAATCCAGAGGCACGTTTATTCTTGCGGACAGGTACGCAGAGTATCTAGAGCCTGAAGCGCTTCGTTACTATCTGGCCTGTAAGCTATCAGCCAGAATCGAAGACATCGATTTAAGCTTCGAAGATTTTATCGGACGCGTGAATGCAGACTTAGTAAACAAGATCATCAATCTCATCAGTCGAACAGTGCCCCTGTTGCACAAAGGCTACGCCGGCAAACCCGGTGCGCTGGATTTAAAAATCGTCAGCGAAGTGAGCGCAGCAGCAGCCAATATTGAGCAAGCCTACCGACTCCGCGATACCATGCAGGTGGTAAGAGACGTCGTGCAAATTGCGGACATCGCCAACAAGTATTTGCAAGATAACAGCCCATGGGACGGGAAAAAGAACACGCCCGAGCAAGCGCACCAGCAACTCAGCACCGCCCTATGGGCCGGCAAGGTTTGTGTTGGTCTATTAAAACCCATTTTGCCACAAGTCGCAGAGCAAACCGAAAAGATGCTTGGCTTAAGCGCTTTTACTTTCGCCAATATCTTAACCCCGCTGCCAACAGACCAAGCACTGGCAACCTACACCCGCCTATTCGAACGCATCGACTCAAAAAAGGTCACCCAAATGCTAGAAATCGACCAGACCCCAATGTCGTCCCGGGCACCGACCCGGGACCCAGTCCCCGAATCTCTCAACATCACCATTGACGATTTCATGAAAGTCGATCTAAGAGCCGCCTTGGTCGTAGAAGCCAAAGCCGTAGAAGGCTCAGACAAGCTAATCGCTGTAACACTGGATGTAGGCCCACTCGGCAAGCGCAATGTGTTCTCCGGCTTAAGACCCCACATTCAACCCGAAGAATTGGTCGGTAAAATAGTGATGCTGGTCGCGAACTTAGCGCCTCGAAAAATGAAGTTCGGCATCAGCGAAGGTATGATATGCGCCGCAGGAGATGTGCCTAAGTTAGTTTTAGCTACCGGCGCAAACCCAGGCGATCAAATCAGATAGAATTGAAATTAGACGTGCAAGAACCCTTGGATGCCAACCAAAATCATTTCAATTGCTATCATCGTGCAGATAAGACCGACGATTTGCTCCAGCACCTTGATGCCTGTATCCCCTACCAGGCGGACTATTTTGGGTGCCAGAATAATAATCACACCCGAAACTGCCCATGCAAGCACGATTGAGCTAATAACAATCGGTGTGGCCGTTTCATCATGCGCATACAACATAATTGTCGCAAGACACGAAGGTCCCGCGATGAGCGGTGTCGCAATGGGCACCAAAAATGGCTCATTGATGCTGCTTAGTTGCAGCGCACTTTGGCCGGGGAAAAGCAAATTAAGCGCAAACAGGAAAAAGATAATCCCACCAGTAATTTGAACCGCTTCGGTGGAGACATCTAAAATGTTTAAAAAGACCGAGCCAAAGCCGAAGAAAAACAGCATGATGACCAGCGATAGAAACACTTCTCGTCGCAGGATCTGGGCTTGCTTCTTTTGGCTATAGGGCTTGATCAATGCGGAGACGATGCCGACCACACCGAACGGGTCCAGCAGAAAAAACAGCGGCAGGGCTTTGGTGATAATTAAATTGATTGATTCCATATAAATAGCTTTAGACCTTTTAAAAATATTTCGACTGCAAGTAAAGTTAAGATAAGACCCATCAATCGCTCAATCGCGCCCAACGCTTTTTGATTAAGCCGGTCGTGGAAATGCCAGGCAAATCCCAAAATCAGTAGGGAAGCGGTCCAAGCTATCAAAATGGCCATGAGCACCGTATTAGAACGCGTATCGGTGCTGGCGTAGAACATGACGGTGGCCAGGATAGAAGGCCCCGCTATCATGGGCGTTGCCAATGGAACAATAAATGGCTCGCCTTTGGCCTCGTCAATAAATACCCGAGTCTCAGATGGAAATATCATTTTAATGGCGATCAAAAATAAAACGATCCCGCCCGCGATGCGAATGGTCGCTGGCGTTAAACCCAAACTGCTAATTAAAGGCGCTCCAAAGTAGTGGAAAGCCACCAACAATAAAAGCGCAATTAGCATTTCTCGCGCCAGGATAAAGCCCTGCCGACGACGCGGTTGACGACGAATCAAATGATTGAAATCAGCAATGTGGCCCACGGAATCAAGAATCAAAAAAAAAGTGAGGGACATCGAAAAAAGTGACATAGACCTCTTGCCTATCAAGTATAAGGACTATATCAACCGGGTTACCTTGGGGTCATAGCTCAGCTGGGAGAGCGCATGAATGGCATTCATGAGGTCGGCGGTTCGATCCCGCCTGGCTCCACCAAATTACTTCTTTTTAACTTTAGGCACATTTGGCTTCGCGACAACACTCGGCGTTTCAAACGGGCTGTCAAACGACATATCAAAAACGTTCCCCTCCGTGACTTTCACAGGCGTATTGGGTGGTGCACGCAGATTATCTTCAATCAGTTCTTGCGGCTCTTTAGGAGGCATTTTTGGAGGTATCTTCATAATCATTGGTTAACCCATACGCGTCGCCAAAAATGCCGGAGCCCGCAAATTACAAATTTTGAAACTTTTTTGATACCATAGGCTCTTAAAAGGAGAGCAATATGAATGCAATCGATTTCTTAATTTCCGAACACAATAAGGTCCGTAAAACAATGGCAGACATCTCAGATGACTCCCACCGCGAAGAAACCAAACATAAGTTGTTTGAAGAGTTAAAAGCAGACTTGTTGCGCCACGAAGAAATGGAGCAAACCGTGTGGTATCCTCATTTTAGAAATCATAAAGATTTAAAAGATACCGTTAAACATCTCCTGGTTGAGGAAAACGGTGCTGAAAAAGCCTTGAAATCATTCGACAAAAAGATGGATCAAGATGAATGGGAAATGAAGTTTAAAAAGCTGAAACAGGATGTTGAACATCACGCAAAAGAAGAAGAGAAAGAGCTTTTCCCTGAAGTTAAACGAATTCTTGATGAAGATACGCTTGAGAAAATTGGTAAAGAAATGCGCGAATTTAAGCAGCAATATAACCCTTAAACCAAAAATGCCGGGCTTTTAAAGCCCGGCTTTCACTAGTCTATTGGCAGTATACAGGTGAACGCAGACCGGAATTACATGCTTGGAGCATAGCGTTTTTTATCCAAGGCAAGTAGGCGTCTACTCGTGTATCTAAAGCTCCCTTTTCGCAGGTTGTATCTCCATCGCTTAAGCAAGCAGTGATACCTATAATTAGCCATTCTTTCGATTCAGGATCTTGCGTATAAGTTGCGCTGCCGGAGTCTCCAAAACATTTTCGAGCGCTGAGGCGGCTGGAGCCCACTTGAAAGTTTGCAGTTGCAAGCCTTTGGATAAAGCTGGAAGAGCATGTTTTGATGGGCATATGCGGCTTGGCTTCGGGGGTTTTGGGTTCTTGATGCCCCCAGCCCACGATTTTGACTGCAAGTCCTTCTCGCATGATGCTTATGCGGCTGGTATCGATCAGGCGGCCCACAGGCTCTGACATAGGCTTGCCTAAAATCAATAAAGCGATGTCGTTTGAACCGGGTATGTAGGCAATATGAGAAAGCACTTCTGAGGCCATCTTTCCTGGGATATCGCTGAAGGCTACATGGCTGAGGTCACTCAAAGGTGTGACGAAATATTGCCTATCCCCGCGCGCGACACAGTGTGCCGCAGTCAGCACCACATCGGGAGCAATCAGCGTGCCACCGCAGATAGCCTTTCTTTTGCCGTCTTCCAATATAAGCAGGGCCATAGAGCTCGGAAATTCCTCAACTCTACAGGGCTCTCCGTTGATGATCTTCATCTTGAAGTCATTTTCACTGGCAAGGCTTAGACCTGAAATCAAACTGGCTATAAGAAAGAAAAAGGCACTCTTTTGCTGCATGGGCTTACTCCTAAGTAAAAGCCTTATCGGGCGATGCTTTAAAAATGTGCGTGAGGATTTGACAGACCGATGAAATGGTTTTAAGTAGGTCCAGTTCCCAAAGGAGTTTTTTCCCATGCCAGTACCTTACGGTCGCAAATCTAGATCAAAAAGCCGCATGCAACGTGCTGCTAACATGCGTTATACGCCTAAAACCCACAATCTGTGCGGAAACTGTAATGAGCCTAAGGCTTCTCACCACGTTTGCGCTAAATGCGGTCAATACGCTGGTCGTACAGTGATTCAGATCGAACAAAATTAAGGTTTTTTCGTTCTTGCGTTGGCGTCGTGCTTGAGCAAATCTTCTGTTTGAGCATGAAGTAGATCCGGATAGCCTTCAAATATTCTGCTGACCTCTTTGGAGCAGCGATTCGATTCCGGATTATTATATAGATAAAGATAAAGCAGCGCCATGATGTGCAGGTCCAAGCCCCTGCGTATGTCATCAAAACGGCGCACAAAGGTCGCCGTATTTAAAGTATCGATTACCCCTTGATATTCCTTAGGCTTAATAGGTAACAACAAGCGGTCAAACATCATCTTTTCAGTGATCAGCTCCGGCGGCAAATGGTATTTTTCCATTAGACAATATACTTTTGAGCTTTCTGTCAGGGAATTTTTTCTAATCTGCGTTCTGCTAGATGCCATTTGCTCGGAAGCTAAAGGCCTAGAGCGATCCGGCTTTTTCGTCGCAGGCAAAGTCGGATGCTTATGTTCATCGATTACAAAGCTGGCTCGCAGCGCATCATTGAGACGTCTTATCATGCGAGGTTATTGGCAAATCTTGTCGCGATTGGCTTTTAAATTCTGCCTACTGTTACCAAATTGAGTTCATCATACGCCCAAGCAGCGTGTTCTTCAGTAAGAAGAGCTAATTGGGTAACGCATTCATTTGATTTTTGTCCCTCGTTCATTTGCATATGCATCAGTGCCATGAGATGGAGGTTGGCGGCCGCGCGCAGGTGCACAGTTGGAGACCCGCGCTCTCTGGCCATATTTTGAGCTGTGAGTATCTCGATCGCTTGTTCGAAATTTTTCCTGCTAGGATTCATAAATAATTCATAAGCCTGTTTTTCAGCAGTAGTGGGCGCATCGGCCGATTTGTGTAGGGATCGAAATAGCTCTGATCTAGGAAGGCTTCTTTGAGATGGGATGGCAACAGACTTAGGTTTTAGCTCTTCGAGTTGGGCCGTATGTAAATCTGGATAGTCTGTAAAATCTTCGTGTGACTTTGAAACGTGAGCTTCGGCGCGGCGATCGCCCAATGCTTTGTATGTCAAAATAAGGAGGTGTCGGTTTAACTTAAACCTTACATCGTCACCAGAGCCTTCTGCTTGCCGCCTGATTTTGTTTGCGTCGACCAGTAAGGCAGCAGCAGCTTGTAAATCCTCAATTTTAGTTGGCTCCTTTAGCAAATTATAAGCCTGCTGTTCGTCGGCGGTTGCCTCTGGGGTATGGTAGGCATTGAGCAGTTGGTAAACGCCACCTTGACGAATGACAGGTTGAGGCGCTTTCGGGGCGCTTATGGCTGGAAGGGCAATCGCTGGAGACTCAAACCGATCTTGATTGGATAAATTATCCGGATGACCTGCGGGGGCAGGCAATGAGCGATCATTTTCATGACGAGGTGGCCGCACCTCAGCTGGCAGTTTGTCCATCTTTGTACCTCATAGCTAATATTATTATATAGTAATTATGAGATAGTTTGCCAGCTTAAGCTTGGCCGGACAGCTGCTGGGCTTGGAAATAGGCCCTGACTTGGCCTAGAAGATCGCCTAGTTCACCAGCAAATAGCTTAGGTAAGTTATGGATCGTAACGCCCACGCGGTGATCCGTGCAGCGATCTTGAGGAAAGTTGTAAGTTCTGATTTTGTCAGATCGATCGCCACTTTTAACCATTGCTTTGCGTTCTTCAGCGCGTTCGCGGTGCAGTTCTTGCTCTTTTTGGTCGTAAAGTCTGGCCCTTAGGACTTTCATGGCTTGGATTTTGTTCTTCAGTTGGCTTTTCTCATCTTGGCACTGAACGACCAAACCAGTTGGAATATGGGTGATTCGAACCGCAGAGTCAGTGGTATTAACCGACTGACCGCCTGGGCCACCAGCGCGGAACACATCGATCCGGATGTCTTTGGCCTCAATTTGAATATCCACTTCTTCGGCTTCAGGCAAAATTGCCACGCTGCAGGCAGAAGTATGAATCCGGCCTTGAGTTTCGGTCTCTGGAACGCGCTGTACGCGGTGTACGCCGCCTTCGAACTTGAGCCAGGCGTAAACCTGATCCCCTGTGACGGAGGCGATGACTTCTTTGTAGCCGCCTTTGGGGCCGTCGGAGAGGCTTAAGATTTCAAACTTCCAACGCATGCGTTCTGAAAAACGGGCATACATTTGAAATAGCTCGCCTGCAAATAAGCTGGCTTCATCTCCGCCAGTGCCTGCGCGGATTTCAACGATCACGTTTTTTTGATCATTGGGATCTTTAGGCAGCAGTAGGATTTTGATTTCTTGTTCTAAACCTGTGATTTCGCTGTTGAGCCGGCCGATTTCTTCTCTCGCCATTTCACGGATTTCTGGATCAGAGTCTTCGCCTAATTCTAGATTGCCCTCTCGCTCCGACATGAGCGCTCGTAGGCGCACGTTGGCTTCCACCAAGGGCTCTAGTTGGGTGCGTTCTTTATTTAGAACGTTTAATTCACTGGGTTTTAAATTGGGGCTGCCGAGCTGTTCGATTAAAACAGCGTGGCGTTTGGCCATTTCTTGAAGTCGCTCTAGCATGTTTTCCAGGTCTTATAGATTGCCCAAACGGCAATGGCAGAAGGGAGACACAATACCATGATGAAGGCAAAGGCAGGGTAGATCAGCTCAATCATGCGATGAGCGCTTCTTTCACGATAGCAAAATTAGCGTAAGAATCCGTGTTGTCACGGCCACCTTGCTCACATGGGTTTTTTTCGCGCCACATGGTTTTACGAAGTGCAGCCAGCGCGATCTCTAGTTGGTCATCCGTGGGCTCTCTGGTGGTCAGGCGTTGCATGAGCATACCAGGCGATACGAATAATTTAATCCAAAAGCTGTCAGGATTTTTCGCGGCGGCGCGTTGAAATTCATAGGCAATACCGGCAATCGGCAGCATTAACGGGATTTTAAGCGCCATCAAAAACAAGCTTTGAGTGAGTGTGCTGTCGCTCACAGGCGGAATCCATGGCAATACCAAAGCAAATACCAAGATCGAAACAGCGATAACCAATAGAATCAAACTGGTGCCACAACGTGGATGTGCAGTAGATTGCAAGCGAGCTTGATCAACGTCTAAGGCTAAGTTTTTCTCAAAGGTATGCACAGATTTGTGCTCAGCCCCATGATACATAAACAGACGTTTGACGTCTTTCATGGTCGAGATGGCCAAAATGTAACCCACAAACAGGGCCATTTTAATAGTGCCATCGACCAGATGAAAAGCAATCGAAGTGACGGGCAGGGCACTATGGCCATCATGGCCTAAAAACTCGCCTAGCACATAGGCGCTCATGTGAGGCACCGCTTTAAATAAAGCGAGTCCGAGCAGCATGCTAAAAGCCATTGTTCCAGCCAAAGCCCAGTCAAATTTACCGGTGTCTTTCTTAGTGCTGGTGGTCGGTGCTTCCAAAGCTTGCTCAGCCGAAAACTGCAAAGCGCTGAGGCCATTGTACATGCTCTCCACCAACATGGTGGCGCCGCGCAACAAAGGCCATCGCAAAAAGGGCAGTTTCTCTGAAAACGATAACCATTGGCGCTCACGGATCACAATGCTTTGGTCAGGCTTTCGCACTGCAACGGCAAAGCTTTTCGGAGAGCGCATCATCACGCCCTCAACGACAGCCTGTCCGCCAACCAAAGGCTTGGTAGCCATGAGTAGTATTGACGCCAACATATTATTGTTTCGTTTGGTACTTCTTACGGAATCTCTCGACGCGGCCTTCAGTATCTAACATTTTAGATTTGCCGGTAAAATGAGGATGGCAAGCCGAGCAAATATCGATATTGTACTTGGTCGTTGACCTGGTTTCATACTTGGCTCCGCAAGCGCAAACCACGGTGACTGCCTGATAATCTGGATGAATGTTTGGTTTCATAACTTTAAGCAGTCTAGCAGATTTGTTTTAAATGCCAAGAGAGGACCTCCATGGCCCTACCAAAGCTTACGGGCGCAGAAATTTCCCGCTCTAAACTGGTTACTTCAAAGCCCGCAAGCCCGCATGGGGTAATGCATTCCGTGAACCGTTCAAGCTTGGGATTGATGTTTAAAGCAAAGCCATGGCGGGTGACTTGCCTGGAAACGCCTACGCCCACAGCGATTAATTTCTTATTGCCAACCCAGACACCTGTTTTACCAGGTAGGCAAGTCGCGTCTGTCACGCCTAACTCTTGGCAGGCGCGAATGAGTGCTCGCTCCAGTCCCCGCACGTAGTCCACCACACCTATATGTAATGGAAGCTTGATAATTGGGTAGCCAACCAATTGGCCGGTGCCGTGAAAGGTCACATCCCCGCCTCGGTCGGCTTCTGCCAGCGTAATGCCGCGTTGTGCGATTGCTTCAGGGGTTAGCAGCAAGCTGCGTAGCCCATGTTGGCGAGTGTGGGTGATGGTGTCAGCGTGCTCGAGATATAAGAGCTGGTTGCCCCGGGTGTCGATCTGCTCGATCGCTTCTCGCATGGCGTCCATGCCAGCTTGATAGGAGACCTGATATCCAAGAAACTTACTTTGCACGTGGCTTTTTGGGGTTTTTCCGGTGCAAGGTAACAATGTGACCTTGGGTGTTTACCAGTTCAGCTTTCAAATCTTGCACGAAGGTCAGATTCTCCATCAGCTCCAAAGCGGATTCAAGAAACTTAATTTTAATCAGCTCGTGCGTGTTGAGGGCCGCATCGATTTCTTTTAGAAGATTTTCAGTGATGCCATTTTTGCCAACCGATACAATGGGTTTTAAATGATGTGCCTGCGCTTTAAGATTCATAGATAGCTATGTCTTAGCAAATCTACGGCAAGATGGTAACTGATAAGTTCTAGGGAGAAATATGCAGATCGCTGTATGTCAATTTAACCCAACCGTGGGTGCTTTGAGCCAGAATGCCATTCGGCTTTTGACCTATGCCCATGAGGCAGCGGCGCTAGGTGCTGAATTTATGCTCACGCCTGAGTTAGCGCTTTGTGGCTACCCCCCGAAAGACTTGGTCTTAAGACCTGACTTTCTAGATGCTTGCGCTCTGCAATTGATAAGTTTGGCAAAAGCCGCGCCGATTCCGATGATTGTGGGTGCGCCGGTAGATGGTTTTAACGCCGCCTGCTGGTGTTACCAAGGCCAGATTCGGGTGATCGCTCGCAAAAGGCTGCTGCCTAACTATCAAGTTTTTGATGAGCGGCGCTACTTTAAGCCTGGCCCGGCTGATGATTTTAATGGCTTTGAATTTGCGGGTAAACGTTTTGGCATGAGCATTTGTGAAGACGCATGGAACGATGAACAATTCTGGAAACATCGCCTTTATGAAGAAGATCCCATCTGGGATTTAGCTAAAAGCCACCAGGTTGATGTCTTAGTAAACCTCACGGCCTCGCCCTTTGAGATGAACAAAGCTGCCGAGCGCGAGAGCATGTTCCGGCATCTGGCCATGCGATATGAGCTGCCAACCTTGGTCGTGGGCCAAGTCGGAGCAAACGACGGTCTGATTTTTGACGGGGGTACCGTCGGTTTTGACGCAGACGGCGAGATTTTGTATAAAGCAACTGACTTCAAGGAGGAGTTGATTATATGCAAACTGTCATAGAAGCGTTAACCCTCGGCATTCGAGACTATATCGAGAAAACCAAAAGCAAGGGTGTGATTTTAGGCCTATCGGGCGGCATTGATTCCGCGGTTACGTGCGCCTTGGCCGTGCGCGCGCTGGGTCCGGAACGTGTCATTGGCGTGCGCATGCCCAGTGGTTTTTCTTCGAATCATTCGTTGGAAGATGCAGAAGTCTTAGCATCAAACTTAGGCATCGCTCTGCGGACTGTTCCTATTGAATCCATGGTGGAAGCATGCCGTCAGACACTTGCGCTAAAAAAGCCGCTCAGCGATCAAAATGTGCAGGCCAGAATTCGCGGCCTGGTTCTCATGGCGATTTCGAATGAAACCGATTATTTGGTCTTAGGCACGACCAATAAAAGCGAAATGGCTGTTGGCTATGGCACGATGTATGGCGATCTAATCGGCGCGTTAATGCCCATCGGCGATCTATATAAAACACAAGTTTGGGCGCTTGCCAAAGCGATCAACGCTGAACTAGCCGTCATACCAGACAGCAGTATTATGAAGACGCCAAGCGCTGAGCTGGCGCCAGGTCAAATTGACCAAGATACGCTGCCACCTTACGAAACTTTAGATGCCGTATTGGAAGCCTACTTAGAACGCGATCTATCACTGCAACAAATCGTTCTAGAGACCGCCATACCTGAAAAACAAGTTCAGGAAATCATCAAAAAAGTAGATTCTTCTGAATATAAACGCAAACAAGCACCACCTATTTTGATGGTTTCAAAAAAAGTTTTCGGCGAAGCACGTCGATGCCCGGTGGTTTTCGCGCGTAGTTAAAAAAAACGATTGACTCAAAATGTCAGGGGAGTACTTTTTTACAAGAAGCAAAAGTCGCGAAATAAAAACCTTAATAGGAGTGAAAAATGAAATTTAACTTTTTACATTTGATGTTGTTTGTACCTGTTATGGTAGCTGGCTGCGGTGATTCCCCAAACGCCCAAAGATTCGGAAACGGCCTTGCCGAAGCTGCAAATGCTGCCAAAGACGGAACCGTTAACACTTTTAACGATGCCAAAGATAAGACAGCGGAGGCTGCAACTCAGGCTAATGATAAAGCCAAAGATATCGCGGGAGAAGCTAAGAACAAAGCTGATGCATTTTGGACAGGCACACAGGATCGAGGCGCTCACTTTAAGAATATGGTCGTAAACGCAAAAAATGCTGCTCGAGATACTGATGGACCGCTGAAAGGTGATGCCAATAAAGTGGGCGAAGCAGTCAATGATGCGACAGATTCTATTAATGCGCGGGCTGCTAAGGCACAAGATCGAGCCAAAGAATTTAACGAAGATGTCAAACAAACCTGGCAGTCTGTCAAAGATGACGTCAACAATAAAGTTAGTAAGGCTAATAAAGACCTGAAAAAAGTAGCCGCTGATGGCCAAAAATTTGTTGATGAAAAACACTCCGAGCTGCGCGCTCGCGTTCAAGACCTAGCAAAGAAAGCGACAGGTAATAAAGTCGCCGTAGCCCAACGTGATGTCCCAGAGTTGGATGTAAAGGTTGGCGAAGTGCATATTCTGACCCCCGAAGTGATCGATGCTATGGGTCGTCAAGACAAACTAGTCGGCGTGGATGAAAAAGGCAATCATGCTGCTTTCGAAATCCAAGAACTAGATGACCTTTAATGAATAATTAATAACATGTGATATCCCCAGGGGCGCCCATTCGGGCGCTTTTTTAATCTTTTATTTGGTCGCAATATGCGCGAGGACTCAGTATTTTTACATCCAGGTGAAGATCGGCAGGAAAGTGTTTTAAATTCCCGGTGATTAGGGTGGCTTGATATGCCAGGGCTAGTTCATAGAAGATTGCATCATGGGGATCCTGCCAATTGTATTTGATTTTTGAAGGATTTTCTAAGGATTGATGGGAAAATTTGATAAGGCTGTGAACCCATATAGGCGGAAATCCGAACCGCTTGAATTTGGGGCGTGCGCACACTTCCAAATATTCAGTAACAATGCCTGGGCACGTGACCAAAATAACTCTGTTTTGGAGTATTAGTTTAACAATTTGAGCAGGTGGCCCCGAAGGGTTAATGCCTGCCGAAATCAAGACGTTTGTATCCAATACGACGAGCTTACTCATGACTTGCGATTTCGTACAGAATCGATTTCATTATTGATCTCTTCGAGCGTCATATCCGTTAAGCCAAGCTCTAGTGCTCGCTGTTGCCAACTATTTAAATTAGCTAAAGCCATGGCTCGCTCCAGCTCTTGCCGCTGCCCATCCAGATTATTCTCTTGAACGGGAACAAGAAAGTAAGCGGGGCCCCCCCGACCTTCTAATAATAAAAGCTCGTTAGAATGCCCTTCTATAGCTTTAAGGCCTTTTTGCTGGAAGTCTCTCATTGCGATACTCTGCATATTACCATTGTAGACAAATTGTCTACAAATTGCAAACCCACACAGCTGGTTGTCAAAAACGCCTAATGTTGATACGCCAGGGCCTGACCCAAATAAACACACACCTTTTAGGGTTCAGGTGGCGGCCGTTAAAAGCTGTCCCCGGGGTGTGGAAGCATAACTTGAACAAGGAAGATAAAAGACTATGGCACGAATTGGAATGAGAGAAATGTTAGAGGCTGGCGCACACTTTGGGCATCAGACTCACCGCTGGAATCCGAAAATGAAGAAGTTCATTTTTGCACCGCGAAATGGCATTCATATTATTGATCTACAGCAAACTGTCGGCCTCATGAATAAGGCTTATGACTTTGTGGTGGACACAGTCGCTGGTGGCGGCAAGATTTTGTTCGTTGGTACCAAAAAGCAAGCCCAAGAAATTGTGGCTCAAGAAGCGCTTCGCGGTGGCCAATACTATGTCAACAACCGTTGGTTGGGTGGCATGCTCACAAACTTCAAGACCGTTAAGCAGTCGGTTGATCGCATGCGTTTGATCGAAGAAATGTCTAAAGACGGTACTTTTGAAAAATTGCCTAAGAAAGAAGTGATCGGCCTTACACGCGAAATGGTTAAGCTCGAAAAGAACTTGGCCGGTGTGAAAGACATGACACGGTTACCTAAAGCGATTTTCGTGATCGATCCTAATTTGGAAAAGATCGCTGTGGATGAAGCCATCAAATTGGGCATTCCAGTAATCGCTACCCTGGATACCAACTGTGATCCAGATTTGGTGAACTTCCCAATCCCTGCAAACGATGACTCGATTCGTTCAGTTGCTTTGTTCGCGGGTAATATTGCTGACGCTTGTTTAGAAGGTGATGCACGTCATGAAGAAGTGCTAGCTCAAAAACGCGCTCGCGGTGAAGCTAAAGAAATGAGCGAAGATCAAATTACAGCTCAGCAACAACAGTTTGTGGCTCGTAAGAAAGGCCCTCAAATCGATGTGATCCCAGCTTTAAAGACTGGCGCTGAAGAAGTTGTAGAAAGCGCTTCTGAAGATCAGGAAAGAGGGGTTGTCTGATGCAAGTCACTGCAGAAATGGTACGTGAACTGCGCGAAAAAACTGGCGCAGGGATGATGGATTGCAAAAAGGCTTTGATGGAAGCTGGTAGCATGGACGCTGCGATGACTTATCTTCGCGAAAAGGGTCTGGCTGCTGCTGCAAAGAAATCTGGCCGCGTTGCTTCTGAAGGTTTGGTTGCTATCACGGTAGATGGTCATAAGGCCGGTATCGTTGAAGTGAACTGCGAAACGGATTTCGTAGCTAAAAACGAAGATTTCGTGCGTTTGGTCCAAGATTTGGCCAAGCGTTCTTTGGAAGTTTCAGACCTAGCTAAAGACGCCGAAAGCGTTATCAATGAAAAGATCGGAACCATTGGCGAGAAGATTGCCATCCGGCGCGTGAATGTGCTTGAAGGCGGCGATCTATACGGCGCGTATATCCATGCTGGCGGCTCGATCGGTGCATTGGTTGAGTTGAAGGGTGCAAACGCTTCGCATCAAGAACTAGCCAAAGGCTTAGCCATGCATGTGGCAGCTTCTGCACCGGCGTTTCTATCCAGAGAAGATGTGGATTCGGGCACGTTGGAAGCTGAGCGCAGCATCTTGAAGAATCAAGTGCTTGAGCAAGGCAAACCAGCTGCGATGGTTGATCGCATTGTGGATGGCAAGATCGAAAAATATTATGGCGAAGTTTGCTTCTTGGAGCAAAAGTTTGTTAAAGATCCGGATAAGACGATTACCCAGTTGCTGAGCGGCACCGGCGTCAGCGTTACCCGTTTCGTGCGTTTTAAAGTCGGCGAAGGTTTAGAAAAAAAGGCCGATGATTTTGCACAAGAAGTGGCAAAGATGGTAAGGTAACAGGGATGAAATATACCCTCGCCTTGTTGCTCGTGTTATCCTTGTCCGCTTGCCAAAGCGATCACGACATCGTTAGCGGGCTTAGTGAAACCGAGGCGAATGAAGTACTGGTGATCTTGGATGCTCAAAAAATCAAAGCATCCAAGGTCCTGGTGCAGGTGAAGGGCAGCAACAAGCCCCCAACCTACTCTATCAGCATGGGTCCCAGACAAGCTCCAGAAGCCCTGAGGATCCTCGTTGATAACCGACTTCCTAGACATAAAAGTGCAGGCCTGGGTGAGGTTTACCCCACCGATGCCAGCAGCTTGATTCCAAGTCGTTCTGAAGAAAAGGCGAAATTTTTACGCGCCATTCAGGGTGAAGTGGAAAACATGCTCAAAGTGCTTCCGGGCATTATTGAAGCACGGGTGATTGTGGTGATGCCTGATCCATCCGTGGTGCGCGACTTACATTCTGCCCCTCCGCATGCAACCGCATCGGTGGCCGTGGTTTATAACCCCATCGATTCAAAAGGCACGCCTCCGGTGAAAGCCGAAGAAATTAAGTTTTTAGTAGCATCCGCCATTGAAGATTTAACGCCAGCGTATGTCAGCGTGTTGATGTCTCAAAATTTGTCATCTTCATTAATGGGCCTACCGAAAGTGGTGAGAAAACCTATTTCTGCGCATCCGTCTCATGTAGCTGCGCCGGTGTCTATGTTTAGAGATGACGTATTGATGTGGCTCTTTGGTGTGCTGGCTTTGGCTGGTGTCTTATTGGGCGTGTTCGGCATTGTCCGTAACCGCGCTTTACGCAGTCAGCTGGCCAAATCATTAGAAGCCCACACAGAGGCAAGCAGCACCAATGTCCCTTGATGCATTAAGCCCTGTAGAGAGGACGCTTTTTGTCGTTTGGTCGCTGTTTTCCGGCGATCTCAAAGGCTCGTTGAAAAAGTATTTCCCAGCCGGCATGCAGACCAAATTCGATGCCCTTGAAAGCAGCGAATTAACCCCTGAAATCTTGCAGGTTTATTTAAGCAAGTTGGTTGATTTTCAACACCGATCATTCTTTTTAGGTATGGATGACAGCTGGGTCGAGAAGAATCCGGTTTTAAGAGAAATTTCCAAAAATCGCCTGACTCGAATGTCTCAACATGATGACTTGGTTGAAACCGGCAGGCGAGAGATTTCTGCCTACCTGGTAAGCCTAGGCAAGCGCAGAACAGCTACTTTATTGGCCTATTTGCCAAAAGATGTACAAGAAGCCGTTTTTACAGCCCTGAGCGATTACGCACCGACTTCAGCCGGTGATGTTAATGCAAAAAATTTCGATTTTATCTTTCAATTTAATTATTTAAAACCTTTAGAATTATTCAAGCAAGCTGGGCTTTATGCCAAAGACCCAGCGGCCATTCAGCAGTTAGCCCAAAGGCTTAACTTTGCAGATGGTCAAAAATTGCTCACCTTATTAAAGAAATGATATTTTTTTTACTGGCTAGTTTGCTTTGGACCCCTGATTTAGAGCGGGTCATCCAAATCCAACTCGAATACACCAAAGACCCTGCCCATCGAGCGGTTCTGCAAACATTGCAGGATAACAAAAGCCTGGATGGCTTGATTGAAAGCCCCCTCGGTAAACTGCGCATCACCGGCTATTACACGCCCCTGGTTTTAACCAGCGATAAAGCCAAGCGTCATGCCAAGATGCAAGGCTCCGCGTTCTTCAAAACCCCTCAAGGCACGGTACAGCTCATGGCCTATCGAGGCAAGAAATCGGGCAAAGAGCTATATTCTCTTTTAGGCGATCTCCCCAGAGGTGCCTCCGGCATGCCGTTGGTGGCAGGATATTCTGCGGCGGTTGACCCCAAAAAAATCCCCTACGGCAGCGTTTTTCTAGCGCGTATAAAAGGCGAAGAGCGCCTGTTGTTCGCGCAGGATACCGGTGCCAAAGTACAGCGTAATAACGAAATTGATATTTATATGGGTGTGGGCGAGCAAGCGCGGAAGAAAGCGCTGCAGTTGCATAAGCCGTATGAAATCGCGCTGCTGTCTCCGGAAACGCCGCAGTGACGGTTAGTTTTCCAGATTCTTCGGGTTCATGATATTCTGCTCAAACAAAGCCAATGCTTTCGCGCAATAGAGCCCATCGGTAATCCGCTCGTCAAAGCTCCAACGAATCAGCACTTCTTCCCGGACCGAAACCGTGTCGCTCTCCGTCACAAACGGCACTTTCTGTACTTTCCCAATCACCCCAAACAGTGGCGTGGTGCCATACTCGCTCAAATGGTGCCAAGGCGCTTTCAGCCCGATGCTGCCTAGGTTAGCGGCGAAGATGCTCGCATACATTGGATCGTTCTTAATCATCGAGTAAGGCAGAAGATTGAGCCCGTCTAAAAATCGTTGCGCACAAAAAAGAAACCTCAATAAAAAACCCGGCAACTTGGTAACAAACCTCATTTCTTTTTCAGAAGTGGTGAGTTTTTTCCCACGTCCTTGATGGATTCTCTCGTTCACCCGCTCCGCGACCTTAAATACGTTATCATCAGGCTCAAATTCCACTTTTACTGCGGTCATACCGGCGTTTTCATCCAGACGCTTTTTAACTGCAAAAGATATGACCGGCTTATGCCGTTGATAGATGCGGCCACCGGCGATGAACCGATTCATTCTGGGCCAAGTGGCTAAACTTCTAATCATGCCGGTTAGCAGCAGATGAAACAACGTCAACTCAGGATTTTTTTGCAAATAGGCAAGGGCTGACCCAACCGGGATGCTCTGCTCAAAATAGACTACCGCCTCGTTGCGCGTTGGCATCAAAAAAGGCATCAAGTTTCTAAGCGGCTTCTCGTCGGTCACTAACGTGCCGTCAAGACGTTTGAATAACTGCATCTTGGCTATCTAATGTGTCCCTGAGAACTTTCAATAGCTCTTTGGGCATGAATGGCTTTTGAATAAACGAAGCTTTCTCTTTTAGCAGACCTTTGCCCAAGGCGGTTTCGCTATTATATCCGGACATGTAGACAACGTTCAGGCCGGGGAATTTCTCAGCCAGGCGCTTAATCAGCTCGGGGCCATTCATTTTTGGCATAACCAAGTCGGTTAGAACCAAGTTAATAGGCGAGGTGATTTTTTCACAAATCTCAAGCGCGTTCATCGCGTTGGTGGCTTCTAAAACGGTATAACCGCTGCTTCTAATGATATCGCAGGCGACTTGGCGAACGATGTCTTCATCTTCGACCACCAATATTGTTTCAGAGCTCGCAGCTGGCGCAGACGTGGCCGGTGTGTTGCTGGTAGCGACTGGTGCTGCGGCAATTGCGGGCGCGGTAAGCGCAGGAAAAAAGAGAGAGAACTGCGTGCCGCTACCGGGTGCGCTGCGCAGCTCGATTTGGCCTTGATTTTGTTTCATCATCCCCGCGACTGCGGCCAGGCCGATACCGATGTCTTCGTTGGTCGGATGATTCGGCGCGAAAGGCTCAAATAAGTGTTGTTGCGCTTCAGAGTCAAGACCTCGTCCTGTGTCAGCCACAGAAATTACGACGAACTGACCCGCACCTAATTCAGGGTTTTCTTTAAGCTCAGTTTTAATGGTTAGCTTGCCGCCTTCTGGCATGCTTTGCCTGGCAAAGGTGGCGAGTGCCATGACAATGCGCAGGATTTGACCTGGCTCGGCGGAGATGTTGCCCAGCTTATCTTTGAGGTCCAAAACCAGCTCGATGTCTTCTCCGATGATGCGCCCTAACATATGAGCCATGCTGCCCAGGAGGACGTTCACATCCAGTGCTTGATTTAGATCGTTTGGTTGGCGCGAGAAAGCTAGGAGCTGGTTGGTCAAGGTGGCCACTTTCTTGGCGGCGTTGGCGATGGCATCCAGCTTGGGCTTAACTTTGGCGTCGTCTTTGAACTCTTCTTGCAAGATATCTGCATAGTTTAAGATGACGGTTAAGATGTTATTGAAGTCGTGGGCAATACCGCCCGACAGCCTGCCTAGCGATTCCATTTTTTGAGAGCTTTGAAACTGGTTTTCTAGGATTTTTTGTTCCGTTATGTCGAGTGCAACACCGGCCACGCCCGTGGTTTGGCCACTGGCATTTTTGATGGGCTCTAGGTGGATATCATAATGATGACCAGCTGCGTCTAACGGAAAGCGCTGCGACTGACCCGCCAAAGCTTTTTCGTGCGCTGCTTTAACCTTGTTATCTTGGCCATTTAAGTATTCAAGTAAATTTTGGACTTTGGTATCATGTGGGGTCACCGCGCTTTTAAAATGCAGCACGCTGTCGGTCGTCCACAAAAAAACCGGTAATTGAGAAAATAGCAAATCAATAGGATATTGTGGATCGAGAACACCAGACTGCATGTGGCTTTACCCCCCTTTTACATTAGCATGGGTTGTTGATAGGAGTGGCAGGATGGAAGAAACTTCTTTTCTATTTACCAGCGAATCTGTGACTGAAGGCCATCCGGACAAAATGGCTGACCAAGTATCGGACGCTATTTTAGATGCCATGTTAATCCGTGATGAAAATTCCCGGTGCGCGGTAGAAACTCTATTTAAAACAGGCGTTTGTATTGTTGCCGGCGAAGTTCGGACGAAGGCCTGGGTGGATGTGCCGTCGGTGGTTCGAAGGACCATTCAAAAGATTGGATATACTTCTTCAGATGCCGGGTTTGACGGTTTCACTTGCGGTGTGTTGGTAGCCATTGAAGGGCAGTCTTCCGACATTGCCATGGGTGTGGATGCCGATGATGACTGCGATAAAGAGCAGGGCGCTGGCGATCAAGGCATGATGTTTGGTTATGCCTGCGATGAAACGCCTGAGCTTATGCCGATGCCCATTGCTTATGCCCATCGTTTGACGCGGCGTTTGGCTGCGGTGCGCCACAGCAACGAGCTCAAGTTTTTAAGGCCGGACGGCAAGAGTCAGGTGACCGTTGCCTATGAAAACGGCCGGCCAGTGGGCATTAATGCGGTGGTTTTATCCAGCCAGCATACCCAGGATGTTTCGACCGATATTTTGCGCGAAGCGATTTTGGAAGAAGTGATTAAGAAAGAGATTCCTGAAAATCTTCGGATGCCTGGCATTAAGTATCATATTAATCCGACCGGTCGATTTTTGATTGGCGGCCCGATGGGCGATACTGGTGTGACCGGTCGAAAAATTATTGTGGATACCTACGGCGGTATGGGCCGTCATGGTGGTGGCGCATTTTCAGGTAAAGACCCTTCCAAAGTGGATCGCTCTGCGGCTTACATGGCTCGATATATTGCTAAAAATATCGTGGCTGCAAAGCTGGCTACGCGCTGTGAAGTGCAACTGGCCTATGCCATTGGTGTTGCAGAACCTGTGAGTGTCATGGTGCAAACTTTTGGTACGGGCGTTGTTTCTGACGGAGAGCTTGCCAAGCGGGTTCATCGGGTGTTTCCATTGACCCCTGCTGGTCTAATCAGGCATTTAAATCTGCTGCGACCTATTTATGAACCAACGGCGTCTTATGGTCACTTTGGCCGTGATGAAGCTGATTTTACCTGGGAAAAGATCGACTGCGTGGATAAGCTCTTAGGATGAACAGGTCTAGATATTTAGCCGCTATGCTTTGCCTCGCGCTGCCCTTGAGCGCCTGGAACACGGCAGGTCATGAGATAGTTGCTCAAATCGCTTTGAATCAGTTCTCCGGAGCAGATCAGAAAAAGATTGCAGCAAAGATGGGCGACATTGTTGCCATCGCTGCCCAGCCAGATAATGACCGGGCAGTGTCGACGGTGTTGTCCAAGTGGCATTATATTGACTATCCTTGGGTAGAAGAACCCGTGGCTAGTCAGTTGAAGTTGGTATCTAAAAACGACAATATTGTCTGGGCTTTGAAAGAAGCCAAACGCGCTTTGGGCAAGAAAAAATCTCAAAACTCTGCGCTGTCAGAAATTTTCAAAGCTAATTTAGTACATTTGGTAGGAGATATTCACCAGCCATTGCATTGCATTAGCCGTGTCACCATCAAAAATCCAAAGGGGGATAAAGGCGGTAACCTATTTGAAGTCCGCTTTGGCAAAAAGAAAGAGACGCTCCACCATCTTTGGGACGGTGGCCTTGGTTTGCTTGAGAACTTAAGCTCAGAGCAAATCTTGCCGCTAGCCAGAGAAATCGAAAGAGAATTCCCCATCAATAAGCAAAAGCTTGAGGGCGCATTCGAAGATTGGTCCAAAGAAAGCTTTTATCTTGCCAAATCGAAAGCCTACAGCACGCCTGAAGGCGTCTTGGTGTCAGACACTTATCTTAAAGAAGGCCGTTTCGTGGTCAAAGAACGCTTAGCGGTAGCAGGGTATCGCTTAGCGCATATTTTGAAAGAGTTGGTTTTGTGAAGTTAGAGGTACATTTCTCAGGGCAGTCGTTATTGCCACCGCCGCAGCGTGCTTGGATTTTAAAGAAGATCCGCGCGTTAAAGCTATTGAACGAGGAGCGCGATTTACAAGTGTCCGTTCAATTTGTGAGCGATGCCGAAATGCAGGCGCTCAATATGACTTGGCGCGGCAAAGATCAGTCTACGGATGTGCTTTCTTTTTCTGCTCAGGAGGGCGAGGCCATGCCCGGCCTAGAAGATATCTTAGGCGATGTGGTGATTAGCGTAGAGCGTGCTCAGGCTCAGGCCCTAGAGTTTGCGCACGAGCTTCAAGAAGAGATTGTCGTATTATTTGTTCATGGCCTGATGCATTTGTTAGGCCACGACCATGAACTTTCTAAGACAGATGCAGATAAGCAAGCCGAAGCTGAATCACAGCTGCTTCTACAAATCGGCCTGCGACCTGAACTCGCATTGTGTGGTCGAGCATGAAAGGCTTTTTCGAGAGGGTTAAAGACAGCTTAGATAGCCAGGGTCTTAAAATGACCAAGCCCAGAGAACTCATTGTCAGGGAGTTGCTTAAACAAAGACCTCACGTGTCGGCCGAAAAGCTTCTGCAAGCTGTGCGCCAGCAGGATGCCCAAGTTGGCCTCGCGACCGTCTATCGAACTTTGAAATTACTGCAGGATTGCGGCTTGGTTAAGGCCCATTATTTTGGCGATTCGCAAGCGGTATTTGAAGCAGAAACAGGGCCTGAAAACCATCATGACCATTTGATATGCGAGGGCTGCCATCGCATCGAAGAGTTTACCAATGCCAAAATCGAGTCGCTGCAAGAAAAAATCGCTCAGGAGCATGGTTTTAAGCTCACCAAGCACCGAATGGAACTTTACGGTTTATGCCCCGGATGCGAATAAAAACTCCGACTGGAAGGTTTATTTAGTATGAAATGGTTTCTATTGCTGGTCACTTTGGCGGTCTTTGCATTCGCAAAGGATGGTCCTAAACCTGAAATATTGAAATTGAACGATGGCCCTATCAAGGCTGCCCTCAAAAAGAACCATCGCATCTACTTAGAGAGAAACTTTGCGCTGGAAGCCGAAAAAGAATTAGAAAAAAAGATGACCAAACCTGTGGTAACCTCAAAATAGAGGTGAATGCTTTATGGATCACGAAGCAGAACAGGTTAACGCCGTTGCTTTAGAAATTTTAAGCTCTGCTTTCGTTAGGTTGCATACAGACCGCCTTGAGCTTAAAGAAGATTTCGAACTAAATCAGGCCAGTATCATCGCCCAAATCAGGCAACGCATTGGGGACGAAGAAAAAAAGCTGGAACTCACTGGTAAGGGTGTTGGTTTAATCGATGCTTATTTCGATGCGCTCCTAAGTTCTTACGCCAAAGAGTATGTATCTCTCAGCACTGTATCGATCGTCGATTTTAATATCAGCATCAAAACCACCGGTAGCAAAGGCAGCCATACAGACGCCATGGCCATTGCTGTTCTGCGCGTGAAAAACGCGGACAAGCATGAATATACTTTCACGCATAAGAGTGCGTCCATCAGCCAGTCCAGTATCGGCGCAGTGCAAGACGTGTTGCAGTTTTTTATCAATAGCGAACGTGCTTACACGCAACTATACATTGCGCTCGAGGACGCTAAAAAGCGTTCCCGATCGGATTTGATACAAAAATACCAGCTCCAAATGTCGACGCTGGTAAGGGCCACCTCATATAAAGAAATTGTAGAACGTCTTAAAGGCGGCCAATAAACTCTTCGACACCCGTCATTTGGAGCCACTTGCGGCGTGAATGTAGCCACAAGATAAATCCAACGGAGCTGCCAAAGTACACTAAGCCAAGTATCAGTAAAAACAGCGAATTTCCCCATGCATCCCAAGGAAGCAAAAAGAATAGCGCCACATGCATTAATAAAAAACCGGTAACCATCACCATGGTGCCGAAAATGCATAATATGCCAATAGTCACGATACGACGGGCCTTGTCCACTGCATGAACAAGACCTGTCGTGAGCTCGACTTTAACTAAATCAAGCAACAATCGACCGGCTTTGGCTACCGTACTGCCTAGAATAAACTCTAAAATCGCCTTCATCATTATTTCTTGTTTCGCATGAAAATGCCGCTAACAAAACCCACGAAAACAGCGCCTGCGACATATGCCCAAGGCTTTTTGTGAGCTGAGTGGTTTACTAGGCTTGCTGCATCCATGACCTTGTCAGATGCCATGGCTTTAACATCCCTGGCCCTGTCCATGATTTCGGACACAACTTCTTGAAGTTCCACTTTTTTATCAGCAGAAGCTTCTTTCAACAGATCGAATGCTTCTTGAACTTTTTCACCGCTACTGATGACATGTTTTTTCATATTTTCATTCCCTCCATATATACATTATCACTAAACGGAATTGCACGTAAATGGAAGAAAAAAATTAACAACTCATTTAATAGAAAAATATGTTCACTTTTGTAAATGAGGTTGTTAAACTCCGCTGCTTTTCAAGGAGTTACACGGGTGTTGTTAGCAATGGCCCTGTCAGCCCTGTATCAATTGGAGAGCCTATGGGTCTTAGTCTCCGCACGATGGCATTGGCAATATCAATGCCGGTTTTTACAATGGCAACCCATTGCAGAGCGGTCATCGCATAAGCGGGCCAGGTGTTGGTCCAACTGGAAGCTTCGGCGTGTGTGTATTCGCCGGAAGCTCTTACAGATAGCGCGGCAAATTGCGTTGCTGCAGTGCCAAGAGCGTAATATTGCTCCCTTCCGTCAGCGTAAGGCCGCGAGACGGCCAGCGATGCGGCATAGACGCCTGCGAGTGCGGTGGCTGCTCCGATTAATGAAGCGCAGCCTGCGGGCGCGTCATCAAAAGCATCGATGACTCCGGAAGCGACAGCAACTGAGCTGTCTATTGCAATAAACCACTGCATGCCGTCCCGATAATCCGCAAATAGAGGGCCTAACTGTTTGATATACTGTGGATCTTTAACGCTAATCCATTCACCAACCTTATCCGCCCCAAGTTTCCACTCGGCGCCAAAGCGGGGGGTGCTGAGCAAAAATTTTAAACCCACTGAAGCGCCTAAAGCCACGGTGAGATAGCCACCGCCAACCACTTGTTCAGCTTTGGATCCTTGGCGAATCAATCTGGTTGCTGCGGTGGTTGTTGGTGTCACTAGAAAGAGAACCGGAAATGCCAACGAGCCCGGAAATCTAACTGAATTGCTGCTTGCCAGACTGGCCGCACCCAAAACCACCGAACACCCCATCATAATGCCGGTATTTCCCGTCAAAGTGCCTATTAAATAACGAGTTTTACCTTTACCGATCGCAAGTTGGGTGGGGCTATCTGCCCAATCCGCAGCCTCAGGTTCGTAAGGTTGAGCATTGCTGCAGTCCAACACACCCAAAATCATCGAATTTTTAGAAGCTAGCGTGGCCCCAGAGGCCGAAAAAGTTACCAAACTAGCGGCTGCGCTGACGGAGGCTGCGCTCGCCGTAGCCTTCGCGATGGTTGCAGGCACCACAACCACTACAGGTGTTTGTACTAGGTGCTTGAGCGCTACCGTGTTGTTTGGCACCACCGCAATACTAACCGAAGGCGTGTTTTGGTGGCTTTCGCTTAGCGTAACGTTAACCGAGCTAGTTGGTGTTCTTGTTAGGGTGCGTGTGTGTGTAGGCGTTGGGGGGACTTGAACGCTCAGACTCTCTGAAGCTGATGCAGCCAAAGATTCGGTGCCTGACGGTGTATTGCTTAGACGGCTCATAGAACGGCTGTCGGAAGGCGTCCCAGGGAGCTCTATGGTTGGTGTTTCAGCTAAACTAGAGCTTTGAGTCAATTCCGGAGTTTTGGTGAGATATTTACATGCTGGGGTATTGGGCACCACAGCTCCCAAGTAGCAGTCGGTCCAAGCAGCGCAACCTGCATTGCAGCTGTTCCAATTAACGCAGCCCGGCCCCTCACATTGAAGTGCGCTCCCCACAGATCCTGAAATATTAACCCAATTCCCATGGCAATCGCTGTCAAACAAAATACGAGAGATGTACTCGCCGCAGCCGTAACGCTTACGAGTGAGCGCCAATGCTTTGTTGCCCCTTAAATCCAAATAAGGCTGCTGATAAGCGAGTCGCGGCATCTCTGTTAAGCGATTATTGGAGAGGTTGATGGACGATACTAAGGGCAAATCGCCTTGGATGGTTTTGATGTTGTTATTACTGAAATCCAAGCTCTGGACGCCCCCCAATTGGGTGACGCCTTCATAGCCAGGCTCAAGTTTAAAACTAACCTGATCAATCTGGCTTGCCGTTGTATCGATCGTTGAGCCCCTGAAGAGGTTGTTAACTGCCAAGACAGTCAACTTACTATTTAAAATCTTGATTGCGGCGGGGCTAATGGGAGCACCGATCTGCCCGCCAAAGTTGGGACCAACACTCAGAGTGTCGACTTCACTTTGTTGAATTAAAAATTGAGAGCTGTTGGAGTAATATGTGTTTTCTGAGCCCGAATACAAATAGCTAAAAAGTGCCTTGATCACGATTAAATTGATGTGACTTTCTAGTACGTTGATATGGCCACCACTTAATGTGCCTGAGGCAAATTTTTCGCCGATAATAAGGGACGGCGTAAATGAACCTTTCAAAATTAACGCCACCGATCTGCTTCCTCTCCCAAGGCATTCTGAGATTTCGATTTTCTGCTCTACATTGGTTTTCTCAAGCAAGAAGTGTCTGGTTTTACCATGCATCCTGCTTACGTCGTCAAAACAGGGTGAAGTTGGGGAATTTAACGTTTTAATAAAGAGAAAATTAAGAGTGCAGTTGATGAATTGAACATCTAAATCTACTGGCACTCGATCGTCAATTGTAACTGTGTCAAAAGACTCGTCTCTAAATATTTGACTACTGTTAACCATGATATTTGGTGCACCAGCAAAAATTTGCCACGAAACGAGACAGATTATTAATGACTTAAAAATTATCATATATTATTTCGTCAAGTGTACTGTAATGTTCATATCAAGCAAGCGGGATCGAGCATTTGATCTGTGCAACTAAGCGAAATAGCTGATAAATGCAGCCGTGATGCGGATTTTCAAGCGGTGGCTGTTAGATATTGTTTGAAACAAATCCTCAATTTTTATGAGTGTTTGTTCTCAAGGAGGCTTACATTGTATGTTTAGCCAAATTAATAACAAGATAGGTAAGAAAAGACGGTTACAATTACCCGGATTCCATACTTTAGAAGTATTAGCGTTTTTGGGAATCGCAGGTGGTTTAGTGGCGGCAGCCATACCTAACTACCGGTTTTTGAAGAAAGTGACGGTTGCGAGCTCTATTCATAATACCTTAGGAGGATTAGATAAGGCTCTAGAATTATGTGGTGCGGACCAAGGCAAAGTAGATCTGTGCACGAGCGCATCCATCGGGGGCGTAGACGCAGTATTACATCCTTACGCTACATATACCGTGACCAATACAAATGCCAGTGTAGCAAGTATCAAAGCCCTATTGTCTACCGGTGGGGCAGCTTGTGGAACAGCGTCAACCGATTCCATAGTTGATCTCATTGCTTTAGATGCCACTCCCTATGGTTCAATCTGGAGCCGTGCATATTCTGCAGCCTTCGATGCAAGCTGTAAAGTTCACTAATCTGATGGTTTAAGATGTCCGAGCTTTAAGCTCGGACATTTTTATTCAGATAGGAGTATATTTCATGTTCATACAATTCAAGGCACCTGGGTTTCACACCCTAGAAGTATTAGCTTTCTTAGGTATTGCAGGTGGTTTAATAGTAGCTGCTATTCCAAATTACCGATATTTAAAAGCCGTAACGGTTTCTAGCTCGATCCACAATGGTTTGAGCGGTGTAGATAAGTCCGTCGAGTTTTGCCTTGCTGAGTCCAGAACAGCAGTGGCTTGTGCGGATAATATTTCCATATTTGGACAGGCGAATGTGAACGCTGTCATGCAACCATATGCAACCTTTGTGGTATCAAATCCGACCTATTCCATTGCGGCTGTAACAGCAATATTGGACACAAATAACGCAAAAGCTTGTATCGCGACTACAGGCACGCCTGCCTCTATCATTGACTCGAATGATATCGGTACTTTAAATTATGGTGCGCCTTGGAGCCGCGGTTATATCAATGTTGATACCAAATGCAAAGTTCATTAATATGGCTTAGTTCGTTATGCACTTAAGTCGATTGATACAAAATGCCGAAAGCCAGATAAATTCCCATCGCAATCGAGAATACAATGAGGGCTATCAACACGCTCGAATAGCCTTGCATCTTTTTCGTAAACAGCTCGGTCATTTGATCACTTTGAAAATCATAGACCTTGGCTGTGCTTAGCAGTAGCCCTGATAAATTTCCTGATTCTTCACCGATAACCAGCGCCCCTTTTAGGGCGGGAAGGAAAGTTGTCTTCGTATCGATCACATTGCTGAATGATTCGCCTAGAAGTAATTCTCCCCTTAGGTCATGAACTTGCTTAGCCATGTAGGGGTTTGACACAGCGTTGGCTGTATACAGCAGCGCGTCGGTTAGGGGAACGCCTACGGCATATAATGCGCCTAACACGTGGGCGAAGATGGCATTGGCGCTGAAGCTATTGATGGGGCCAATGATGGGTATGTTAAGCCTCAACCATCCCAGCCAGTACCGGCCTAAGGCAGTGGTTTTGAAATAGATATAAGCAATTGCTGCGAGCGCAACGATTAGAAAAGCCATTAGATATTGGTTGATTAAGAAATCGCCTAACGCCATGTAGAAACCCGTTATCCAATGGAACTGTATCGGTCTTTGCGCATCTTTGATAAATGATTTAAAATCGGGAAAGATATAAATTGATACGTAAATAATAATCGCTAGGCAGCACAATAAGACCAACTTGGAGTACCAAGTGGATACCCTCAAGCGCGTGCTTTTTTCGTACTCGTGGTCTAATACTTTGGCCGCTTTATTCATGGCTTGTGCAAGGCCCATGCCGCCTTCTGCAGCGCGTACCATGGCGACAAAGATTTCGTTAAAATATTTAGGATGCTCTGCAAAGGCTTCTGAAATGCTTTTGCCTTTGGAAATGCTGTCTCTGATAACGACCAAAGCTTTTTTAAAGCCTTTCGATTTAGAGGTTTTTTCGATGGAACTGATAATGGCAATGGCAGGCAGCCCAGCTGAGAATAGTGCTTCGAATTGCTGAGAAAAAAAGACCAGCTCTTTGGGGTTGTGCCTTTCAAACATATCCCAAAAGCCCGTGGCAGGCGCGGCTGACACCAAATAGAGCGCTTGCGCGTTAAGCTCGTGTCTAATCTCATCTAAGCCTGAGGCAGAAATTTCACCGGTGATAAGCACGCCCGCATTGTTTCTGGCTTTGTAGCGATAAAGTGCCATCTATTTTAAATCTCTACGTTGAAAGGAAAAGGCCGCAAGCACTAATAGAAAGGCCATATAGCAAAATGTGTAGAGGACCATGAGAACGTGTTGCTGAAGAGGAATCGCAATCTGGTACGCGACGGCACTCTTGATATCGAACAAGCGAAAATTGGGAATCAGCCAAACCAAGGCTTGTGTGTAAAGTCCAACGCCTCGATCTTGGGCGCTAAACCACAAAGCGATCATGTCCGTTTGCGTGCCAACCAAATAGGTAAGCACGGTCATGCCGGAGGCGACTAATGGCTTCGAAACGCAAGAGAAAAAGACAGCCAATGCAGTTAATAGTCCCATTTCAAATAGGGCGTAAAATAGATTGAGCAAAAGGCTCCAGTTAAATGCTCCGGCTTTAAAATAGACCACGCCTTCGATGGCCAGATAGCAACCGACTAAGGCAACCGCTACGGTGAGCCATACCCCCATAAGTTTGCCGAGCACGAATTGAGTTCGTGAGATGGGTTTGGAAATAGCATTATAGACGGTGCGCTTTTCAATTTCGCCGCTAATGCTGGAGACGCCAAAATAGATGGTGAGAAAGAGGCCTAATAACCCAGCGCTGCCAACGGCCATATCGGTGACAATGCGCAATTGCTCATTAAAGCCGAGTCCGGATATGGGCAGGCTGAGCAACATCATAAAAACAGCCACCGCAAGGACGTAAAGAAATAGCCTGGCTCTAAGGCTTCCCAAAAATGTCGCATAGGCAAGTGCTCTGATGGCGTTCATGGTAAATCTTCCTTCGTTCTTTTAATAAACTCGTCTTCTAAACTGCCGGTACCAGAGCTGACAAAATCCGAGATATGACCTACCATTTTGAGCTGACCGTTATGAATCATGGCCACGCGGTCACAAATTGCTTCGACGTCGGTTAAAATATGAGTGGAGAAAAAAATCGAAGTTTTACGCTCTTTAAGCCATAGCATGATGTCGCGGACGAGTTTTCGGCCCACCGGATCGAGCCCGCTCATCGGTTCATCCATGATGACTAACTTGGGATTTCCCAGCAGCGCTTGCGCTAAGGCAAGTCGTTGCAACATGCCTTTTGAGAAATCGCGCAGTTTTTTTCTTTTGGTTTGTTGTAAATCGACCCGTTCGAGCAATTCTTCGCTTTGCCTTTTGGCGTCAAAATGACTGAGGTGTTTAAGGCCAGCGTACAGCATCATGGTTTCGTGAGCGGTTAAGTATTCGTAAAAATAAGGTCGCTCAGGCATGAAGCCAATGTCCGCACGCGCATTTGGCTTTCCAGGGGGCTTGCCTAGAAGTAAAATTTGACCGCTGGATGGGCGTATTAAATCCAGCAGCATTTTAATGGTCGTGGTTTTGCCAGCGCCATTTTGTCCGATAAACCCAAAGGTTTCGCCTTCGAACGCTGCGAACGAAAGGTCGTGGACAATGCTCTTTTTGCGAAATGTCCACTCGTGCCGAAAGTGTTTGCTGACGTTGATCAATTCAATGGCTGGCGTTGTCATGTTGATTCACCCATTTGTGTCCCAAACTTCCTACCCATTCAGGCGCCTTTTTGTCTTTGGCTGCTTCGATGAGTATCCATCCAGCTTTAGCATAATCTTTTTGCTTCGACAGATTGAAGGCCAAGAGGAATTTCATAAACCAGTCTTCAGGGCATGCGCGAACCCCTTCTTCTAAAAAGCGATTGGCGGCTCTGGTTGCTTCATCTAAATGGTACTGCTCCAAAAATGTGCCTGCCGTTTGGTAAGTCAAACAAGAGCGCGGATTGAGATCCCGGATTAAGCTGTAGAGAGATACCACAGACTGATAGCTCTTACCTTCAGCCAAAGCGGTTTGAACATATAAATTGGCTCTGAGCATATAAAAATCGGACGCAAGCAGACGATTGCCAAAGAAAAAGGCGCTAGCCAACCAAAGCGGGGGCGTAACAACTTCATTTGCCGGAACGTGCATTTGTATTTTTGCGGATGCTATGGCCATCTCCGCTGCATGAGCAAACATTAAGAAAGCTGCCGCAATTACCACAAATATTACGATACGAATCATGGCTTCACCACGTGGACTTGACTGGGCAAGCCGCGATGGTCTGGATCGATAAGGCTTAGTTGTTTTTCGTCTATGTCGCCTTTGACCCAGATGTCTCCGCAAGGGACCCAGTCGTATTGAGTGGCATCACCGACGGCGCGACCTTTGGCTTCCTCAAACACCGCGATGGCTGTATGAGGCCAAAGGCCTACATTTAACTTGTTAGGTTTTTTGCCCTGGACGATTAAGGTACACGGCTTGAAATGTGACACCCAGGCAGTTTTGTGACGCCAGTCTTCTACGAAACCCATGTTTTTAAATGCCTCAATGTCCGAGTCTCGAGCACCGGTCACAAAGATTCGGTCATACCAATAATTCATGGCTGACGAGCCTAAACGAGAGAGGACTGCTGATCTGAAGGTGGGGTCATCGGAAAAGTTTGGTTGACCGACCAAAATTTTGCTCAGCGTAACAGGCAAAGTTGGCATAAACCGGGCGTAGGGCATGCTATCTCCCGTTAACCCGCTGGGTTTGGGTATTAGTGCATGGGTTGATATCGATCCGGCAAATAAATTGGAGGGCATGGATTTGGTCACCACAGCATAAAGGGTGCCGCCCTGAAATTCCGGGTGTAGGTAGGGGATACCCGCTTTGCCTTTATAATCCTTCATCTCGTACCGCAGCCCGAGCGGGATGTAATGGATATTGGAGTTGGTAACCAATGGCGCGTGGATGATGCTGATGAAATCCGATGATTCTGCCGCTAAGCGCAAATTGACGCTTCGATTGATGACAAGCGCATAAGTCGCGAATAATAACATCGCCAACCCGACGATTAAGTGGCTTCGCTTGAAAATAAACTTTTCTAGGGGGAGCTGCAAAAGTGCGACAGAGATGCCAACCGGCACAAAACGCTGCGAAAATCCCTGCCAGCCCGGAATATCTCTAGGCCCAAAACAGGCTACGGCAATAAAAGTGATGGCTACCCAAAACAAGGTTTTTTCGTGCGTGCTCAAATCTGATTTCTCAAGTCTTCTAAGCCCGGAAATAATGCCCGCTACCACCAATGCGAGCATCGGAATCACCAAATGCCAAGGACCGGGAATGAAAATCTTGGGAAGCAAGAAGATTTGCTCGGCCCAGGGCACCCACACAAATCGAGTGATGCCATCAGCTTTGACGCCTTCCCAAGTTAACAACACCATGACCGCCGCATATAGCGTTGGCAAACCAACCAGAGCCAATATTAGGATTTCGCGGTAGCGCTGCTTCCAGGTCGCTTTAATGAATATTAGTAAGCCAGAGACAACCATAGCGGTGAGTACGGCAGAAAAAATATGCGCACAGGCTTGAGCAAAGAGAAGGGCAGACAGAGTGGTCCGCCTGACCAAGTTCCAACGTTTTATCGCTAAAACATAAGCGATAATCCAAAAGCCCATCCCGCTGCCCACAGCAAAGGAAAGGAAACCCATATATAAATTCCACGACCAAGCTAGGGGGAATCCAAGGCAACAAAGCCATTTACGGCGCGGGTTTAAAGCGAGTACCATCGCTCCAAAGCCCCAAGCATTTAATAGTAGAATGAGGGCGAGCGCTATTTGTACCCCCTTCTGCCAACCAAATACCTCTTCAAGAGGCTTCATAATGACCGCGAAGCCGCGATAGGCGAATTGGGGCAGCCGGTCCAAGTAAATAGGATAAATCGAGCCAGGATCATTGTAGTGATTTTCAACAAATGCTGAAAAAATATGCTGGGGACCATCGTTGGTGGGCAGGTAATCTACCACGCATAGACTACATAAGAGTAGAGTGGACAAAAACACCATAGCGATGCTCCAGGTGATCCACGATCGAAAGGCGGCTCTAGTTGTCAACGATGTCTCCTGCGTTTGATTCTCGAGTGTAGCGCAAGGACATTGCTAGCTTCAAATTTACAAGATTTTCAGTCAGGACTTATTATATTGTTAGCCTATGAAAATTAAGACCTGTGTATTTCCTGTGGCAGGTTTAGGTAAACGTTTTTTGCCCGCGACCAAATCCATCCCTAAGGAAATGCTGGTGGTGGTGGATAAACCACTGATTCAATACGCTGTCGAAGAAGCAAGGGCAGCAGGTTTTGAACGATTCATCTTTGTGACTTCTCAAGGTAAATCGGCCATTGAAGATCATTTCGACGCCAATCTCAGATTGATGCAAGAGCTCGAGCGCCGCGGCGCACTGGCCGAGCTTGAAAAATTGCGCGATTTGAGCTTAGAAGCTGGCCAAGCGATTTATGTGCGACAACCGGCGCCTTTAGGACTCGGTCACGCCGTTTTGTGTGCGCGCGATTTAATCGAAGAAGATGCCTTCGGTGTGATTTTGGCAGATGACTTGGTGTTGGCTGAGCAGCCTTGCATGGCTCAGATGGTTGATGCTTATGAGCACGCAGATGGCAACATGGTTGGGGTGATGGAAGTGCAGCCTGATCAAACGCAACACTACGGCGTGTTGGACTTCCAAGAAGAAGGCCACGGCGCTAAGAAAATTGACGCCCGCGGCATTGTCGAAAAGCCAAAAACCGGAACCGCCCCTTCGCGCATGGCGGTTGTCGGCAGGTATATCTTAAGGAGAAGCACGTTTGATTTTCTGGAAAACCAAACCGCTGATGCAGGGGGCGAAATACAACTAACCAGTGCGTTGGCAGCGATGATCCAGTCTTTTGGGTTGACCGGATTTGTTTACGGCGGCCAGCGTTTTGATTGCGGCATGAAAAGTGGCTGGATGTCTGCTAATTTGGCATTTGGATTTAGAAATCCCGAACTGCGCGCGACTTTGCAAAAAACTTGGAGTGAGTTATGCGCATCGCGGTAATTGGCTCTGGTTACGTTGGCTTGGTCACCGGCGCTTGTTTTGCCGAATGCGGCTTCAAAGTCGTCAATATTGATCAAGATGAGGCAAAAATAGCGAATTTGAAAAGCGGCTTGGTGCCGTTTTATGAGCCTGGCCTAGAATCGCTGGTTGCTGTTGGCTCCGCAGCCGGCAGGTTGGCGTTTACCTGCGATTTGCCTGCCGGCATTGCTGAAGCGGACATCGTTTTTATAGCTGTAGGAACGCCTAGCCTTGAAAACGATGGTCACGCCGATTTAAGTCATGTTTTCGAAGCAGCTCGGGCGGCGGCCATGCACATGAAGCCACAATCTATTTTGGTGGTGAAATCCACCGTGCCGGTAGGCACCTGTAGGCAAATCGCTAAAATGGGTATTCGTGTGGCATCTAACCCAGAATTTTTGCGAGAAGGATCGGCACTGGAAGATTTTCATCGTCCTGACCGCATTATTATTGGTACCGATCGGGGCAGCGAAACCAGCCGATTATTGATGCATCGCTTGTATGAGAAATTTGGCCATATCCCCACGGTTTGGACTGAATGGGAAACATCTGAGCTGATTAAATATGCTTCAAACGCCTTTTTGGCCACCAAGATCGCATACATTAATCAAATGGCCGATCTTTGCGAGCGCGTGGGGGCTAATATTGGAGAGTTGGCCATCGGTATGGGCCTGGATAGGCGCATCGGCGACAAATTCTTGCAGCCAGGGCCTGGTTATGGCGGATCCTGTTTCCCAAAAGATACCTTGGCTTTAAGCCATATTGCGCAAGATGCGGGCGCGCCCGTAACGATTGTTGACGCTGTGATTGCCGCCAATCAATTTCGTTTTTCTCACATGGCGCAAAAAATAATCGATATTTTTAAGGCGCGGGGTGGCGCGGACGGCAAAACGCTCGCTGTTTTAGGCGTGACCTTTAAGGCCAATACCGATGATATGCGGCATGCGCCGAGTCTTTCGATTTTGCCAGCCCTTGAGCAGGCTGGGCTTACGCTGCATGTTTACGACCCAAGTATGCAAACCCCACCTGCGGGCGAGCAAGCAAGTTCAGTGCAGGCGGCTGTTACCAATGCGGATGGTCTGTTGATTCTGACCGAGTGGGATGAGTTTAAGACATTGGATATCAATCGAGTGGTGCAGGGTTTGAAGTTTGATCCAGCTTTTAAGCCGTTGATTATCGATTTGAGAAACTTGTTTGAACCCACGCAAATGGGGGCCTTCGAATATCATTCGCTAGGACGGGGAGTCTAATATGGATATCAGCGTCATTCTCCCGGTGTATAACGAGCGCCAAAATCTTGAGCTTGTTTTGGCGGAACTTGAAGAAGTACTCACGGCTTTAGGCCGGCAGTTTGAAGTGATTGCGGTGGACGATGGCAGCACTGACGGGTCCAGAGAACTGTTGTTGCGTCTGGCTACGCAAAAAACTTATTTAAGGCTGATTTTTTTCCGAAAGAACTGTGGGCAGACCGCAGCATTTGATGCCGGTTTTCACGCGGCTAGTGGCGATGTTTTGGTCACCATGGATTCAGATCTGCAAAATGACTCGCGAGACATACCTGCCATGATCGCCAAGTTGGATGAAGGCTATGACTTTGTGACAGGTTGGAGAAAGTATCGGCAAGATGGCTTCTTTTTGCGGAAGATTCCTTCGAAAATAGCGAACTGGATCATTCGCAAAATTACCGGCACTCGGGTGCATGATTTGGGTTGCTCGCTCAAAGTTTATCGGCGTGCGTTGACAGAAGAGATGCATCTATACGGCGAAAAGCATCGGTTTATCTCGGTTATCGCTGATTCTTTAGGTGCGCGAGTTTGCGAAGTCGAAGTGAATCATCGGGTCAGGCATGCGGGCCGATCCAAATATGGCTTGTCTCGCACGGTCAAAGTCCTACTGGATTTAACCACCATTAGTTTTATGCACCGCTATCAAACCAAACCAATTTATGTGTTTGGTGCAAGCGGCATCGGGCTGATTTTAATGAGCGCCTTGATGTCTGTGTATGTGCTTTGGGAAAAGTTGAGCTCTGATATCTACGTCCATCGAAACCCGTTGTTTATGGTGGCCGTGGTGCTGTTTTTGACCGGGGTACAACTGGTAGGACTTGGCATTGTGGCGGAGATGATTGTTCGAAGCTATTATGAATCTGATGGCAAAAGGCCGTACTCGATCCAGTCTAAAATCGGTTTTGACCAAGAGGCCTAAAATATGTGTGGTTTCGTTGGGATTATCAGTCGAAGTGACCATCGAGAAGTGCTGCCTAGGATGCTAGAGCGCATCAGGCATCGCGGGCCTGATGGCGATGGACAAGTATTTTACGCTCAAAATGGTTGGTATGTTGCCCTTGGTCACCGTCGATTGTCGATTATAGACATCGAAGGTGGTTCTCAACCCATGGAAGTGGGATCCCATGCCCTCGTTTATAATGGTGAAATCTATAATTATCGCGACTTGGACGCCAAGGCTGGCGGGGATACGAGCGCTTTGCTCAATTATATGGCTGAGCATGGTGAAGCCGGCATTGGTGATTTGAACGGCATGTTTGCCTTTGCCTTTTGGGACCATGTTCAAGGATCGCTACTTCTGGCGCGTGATCGCCCTGGAATTAAGCCGCTTTATTATATGCCGCTGCCGGATGGAGGGATTGCTTTTGCATCGGAGCTGACCGCCTTGTTGGAGCATCCAGCTGCATCCAAGAGAATTGATGTTAGAGCACTTTCTTCTTACTTTTTTCTCGATTATGCGGGTGCGCCGGAAAGCTTGGTGGAGGGCATCCATAAATTAAGCCCTGCGCATTCGTTGCGGTGGCAGAATGGAAAGTTGGATGCTCCAAAGCGCTATTGGGGTCTTTCGTCGATTAAGCCGGCACGCAAAGCGGTGCCATTGTGGCAGCATTTGCAGACGGTGGTGAGGCGAGACTTAATCGCAGACGTGCCGGTGGGCGTTTTTTTGAGCGGCGGCATTGATTCGTCGATTATTGCGACCTTGGCGGCGGAGCAAAGCCGTGATCGATTAAAAGCGTTTTCGATTGGCTTTGAAAACCCAGCTTTCGATGAGCTGGATTTTGCCAAATTATTGGCCCAGCATATTGAAGTGGAGCATGTCACCCGGGTGTTCACGGAACGCGATTTGTTGGCAGAGCTTGATACGATTTTGGATGCCTTGGATGAACCGCTGGCCGACCCATCTTTTTTGCCGACTTATTTGCTGGCCCGCCTGGCGGCTCAAGAGGTTAAAGTGGTCCTTGGCGGGGACGGCGGCGATGAGCTGTTTGGAGGTTATCCTACCTACGCGGCCCATCGCCTAGCTTATATGTACAAGGCCATGCCGGTATGGGTACGCAACCATTTGATTTTGCCAGCCGTCGCTCAGTTGCCACTTCAAGATGGTTATCACGGCTTAGAATGGAAATTGAAGCGCTTTACCAAAGGCTTTGAAAATGACCCAACGAGAAGGCATCTGAGGTGGATGTCGAATCTCGACCTGGCTGAATTGCGAAAGGCCATACCAAACCTTCTAAGAGACCCACTGGTTTTAAGAATGGCATTGGTTGATGGGCAAAATGAAGACTGGGTGCAACAAATGATGCATCTGGACTTTATGACCTATTTGCCAGGCTCTGTCTTAGCGAAAGTTGACCGAGCTTCCATGGCTCATGGGCTAGAAGTGCGCCCGCCGTTTTTAGATAACGAAATGGTAGAGGTCGCCTATGGCATCGAGAGCCGGTTAAAAAAAGACAAAGCGCCTTTGAAGGCAGCGGCAAGGGGCCATATCCCGGATGTGATTATCGATCGAAAGAAGAAGGGCTTTGCGATTCCGCTCGCCGCATGGGTCCGCGGGCCTTTATTGCCTCGTTTGGAGCGCATCCTAAAAGACTCGCCGGTTTGGCGCTTGGAGCTGCTTAGTCAAGACGTTTTCACAGAATGGTTATCTGAGCATAGGAATCGTAGCTTCGATAGATCTCGCCCGCTGTGGGCACTATTGGTACTTGATCACTGGCTGGTGAAGGAGAAGTTTTAATGTCCATTAAAGATCATATGGGCTCGCCAGATCGGTTTGGCTATGAATGGGCGCGCTACAGTGAAATTCTGCCCGAATCTCGATTGCAGTTGCAGCGTTGGTTTGGATCAACCGGCCTTCATACCTGTGCCGGAAAATCCGTGATGGATGTGGGTTGCGGCATGGGCCGAAATCCCTATTGGATGCTCAAAGCAGGCGCCAAAGAGTTGTTGGCAGTTGATGCGGATGATAACAGCCTAGCAGCAGCGCAGAAAAATCTCGCAGAGTTTGATCAGGCGCGCGTACAAAAATGCTCGGTCTATAATTTAAATCCAAAAGAGCAGGGGACTTTCGAACGCGTGACCTGCATTGGGGTGTTGCACCATCTGGAACATCCTGAACTTGCTTTGCAAAAGCTTTGGAGCTGCGTGAAGCCAGGCGGAGATTTAATTTTGTGGTGTTACGCTTTAGAAGGTAACCGGGGCTTATTACCCCTTATTCAATTGCTGCGCTCAATCGGTGCGAGAGCGCCATTGTGGCTCACGCACGCATTAGCAAAAGCGATTACGTTGGTTGCATGGCCGTTAATCTTATGGTGGCCCTGGCGAAATGAGTATTACAAAAGACTTAAAGTTCTATCTTTCAAAAATGTTGAATCGATTATTTTTGACCAGATTCTGCCAAAAATAGCCAACTATTGGACCAAAGAGGACATGCAAAGATTGACATCAGGCCTAAGCGGCGCGGACGTGTTCTTAGAGTTTGTGCAAGGCAATAGCTGGCATGTGCGTGCACTGAAACATGAGGTTAGTGTAGAGTAAACGAGGGGAGCTTTATGCAGTTTAAAAAGACCTGGGTTTTGGCAGCAAACGGTGCCATGGCAAGAGTGTTTGAATTTTCCAAAGGTCATTTAAACGAGCTGGAAGTTTTGACGCACCCAGAGACCAGAATGCACGGACGCGATCTGGTAACCGACCGACCAGGCTCGGGCTCTTCCTTCTCAGGCAATGGGCGAAGCTCTATGGAGCCGCCTGCGACCCCGCAGCAAAATGAAGCTGAGCATTTCGCTATTGAGGTTGCCAGGTTTTTAGATTTGGCACACCGCAAAGGCAGCTTTCAGCAATTGCATATCGTTGCCTCGCCGGCGTTTTTAGGCCTTTTGCGCAACACGTTACACGCCGAGACCAAAAAAGCTGTTGGCGTGGAAGTCGACAAAGACTTGGTCGAAGAATCACCGCTTCAAATCAGAAGTTATCTACCGTAAATTATCCGACAAAACCCCGCTTGACTCTTTTGGGCTCTTGTTTCATGAGAGTAATTGCACACGACTTGCGGTGGTGGTGGAACGGTAGACACGCTACCTTGAGGTGGTAGTAGCCAAAAGCTGTGGGAGTTCGAGTCTCCCCTACCGCATTAGATTTTGTGGGTGCCGGTGTAGCTCAACGGTAGAGCATCTGATTTGTAATCAGGGGGTTGCGGGTTCGATTCCCATCGCCGGCTCCAGTTTTTTGTGTTAGTGACCGTGTTGTTAGTTGTGGAGGGATGCCCGAGCGGCCAATGGGAGCAGGCTGTAAACCTGCCGGCGCAAGCCTTCGAAGGTTCGAATCCTTCTCCCTCCACCAGCCTACGCTGAAGCTTCGGCTGGCACAGCCAGTAAAAGTTAAGCGTGTACCTTGTGCCCATGGCGGGCCGTGCCCGCCGAAGCACAAAGTGCGTAGGCGGGAGTAGCTCAGTTGGTAGAGCATCAGCCTTCCAAGCTGAATGTCGCGAGTTCGAGCCTCGTCTCCCGCTCCAAGGTTTTTTTGTGCTGCTGTAGCTCAGTTGGTAGAGTACGTCCTTGGTAAGGACGAGGTCACCAGTTCAATCCTGGTCAGCAGCTCCATAGTGATTTAAATAGGGAGTGATTAAGAAATGTCAAAAGAGAAGTTTACCCGCGATAAACCCCACGTAAATATTGGGACCATCG